>JASHUO010000690.1 GCA_030039975.1 Alphaproteobacteria bacterium | reverse complement strand
GCCAGCTCGCCCTCGAGCTTTTCGAGCCGCTCGCGCGACGCCTGGTCGCTCTCTTTCTTGAGCGCTTCGCGTTCGATCTTGAGCTGGATGATGCGGCGATCGAGCTCGTCGATCGCCTCCGGTTTCGACTCCGCCGCCATGCGCAGCCGGGCGGCGGCCTCGTCCATGAGATCGATCGCCTTGTCCGGCAGGAAGCGGTCGGTGATGTAGCGATTCGACAAGGTCGCTGCGGCGACGATCGCACCATCGGTGATGCGCACGCCGTGATGGAGCTCGTATTTCTCCTTGATGCCGCGCAGGATCGAGATCGTGTCCTCGACCGTCGGCTCACTGACGAAGACCGGCTGGAAGCGCCGCGCCAGCGCCGCATCCTTCTCGATGTGCTTGCGGTATTCGTCGAGCGTAGTGGCGCCGACGCAATGCAGCTCGCCGCGCGCCAGCGCCGGCTTCAGCATGTTGGAGGCGTCCATCGCGCCTTCCGCCTTGCCGGCGCCGACAAGCGTGTGCAGCTCGTCGATGAAGACGATGATCTCACCCTCGGCGGCGGTGATCTCCTGCAGCACCGCCTTGAGGCGTTCCTCGAACTCGCCGCGGAACTTGGCGCCGGCGACGAGCGCGCCGAGATCGAGCGCCAGCAGCCGCTTGTCCTTGAGGCTGTCGGGCACATCGCCATGGACGATGCGCAGCGCCAAGCCTTCGACGATCGCCGTCTTGCCGACACCGGGCTCGCCGATCAGCACCGGATTGTTCTTGGTGCGGCGCGACAGAACCTGGATGGTGCGGCGGATCTCCTCATCGCGGCCGATGACCGGATCGAGCTTGCCGTCGCGCGCGGCAGCGGTGAGATCGCGCGCGTATTTCTTGAGCGCGTCATAGCCTTCCTCCGCGCTCGCGCTGTCGGCGCGGCGGCCTTTGCGCACCTCCTCGATGGCCCGGTTGAGGCCTTGCGCGGTGACGCCGGCATCGGCGAGCGCTTGCGCCGCGCTCGCTCCTTTGAGCAAGGCGATGGCCAGCAGCAGGCGCTCGACCGTAACGAAACTGTCGCCAGCTTTCTCCGCGATCTTTTCCGCTTCGCCGAAAAGCCGCGCGGTTTCCGGCGCGAGATAGACCTGGCCTGCGCCGCTGCCTTCGACGCGCGGCAGCTTCTTGAGCGCCGCCTCGACCGCCGCCGCGGCGCGCGCCGGATCGCCGCCCGCGGCGCGAATGAGATTCGACGCCAAGCCTTCCTTGTCGTCGAGCAGAACCTTCAGCAGATGGTCAGGCGTGATCTGTTGGGTGCCGAGTCGTTGCGCCAGGGTTTGCGCCGCCTGCACGAATCCCTTCGAGCGCTCGGTGTATTTGTCGAAGTCCATGGGACCCCCGTGATGAACCGACGCGCCGGCCCCTCATCGAGGCAACCTAGCCCGCCTTCCGACTCCCCAATATGGGGAGCGGTCATCCGGCTACCAAGGGCTGCGCCGCTCTGCTCGCCGCGCGGGCGAACGAGCGCACCACTCCTGCTATTCGGGTCGCGCGAGGACTCGATCAGGCGGTGGGCGGAAGCTCGGGATCGCTCGGCGGCGGCGCCGGTTGCGGTGCCGGCTGGGCCTCGGCCTCGGGGTCCGGCCCGGTCATCTCCTGATCCGCGGGCGTCATCGGCCGCGGCGGCGCGATGCCGGAGCCATGCCCGTCGGCATTCATGATTCGGAAATAGTGCTCCGCATGCTGGTAAAGATTCTCGGCGGCGATGCGGTCGCCCGCCGAGGCCGCTTCGCGGGCCAAGGCGACGTACCGCTCGAACACTTGATACGCGTTGCCGCGGATCTTCACGTTCGGCCCGTTGCTATCGAAGGTTTGCATCCGGTGTGGCGGGCGCGGGCCCCGGTTGGGATTGTTCCCCCCACCTCCTCCCCCGCCGCCGTTGCGGCCCCGGTGCCGCTTGTTCTGGCCTGGTCTCATGACACCTTTGAAATCGCGATACGACATCATGCCACGACTTTTGTGATTGCTGCGGATACTCCCTCGGCGTCCGTCCGCCGTAGCGGTCGGCACCATTATCGATAGGGGAGCGATACCGGCGCCCAGTGGCGCAGGAGCCCTTGGCTCCTTACTCTTCGCGGGTTCCACCCTAGACGGGAAGACCACGTATTCCAACAAGTTTTTTTGGATACCTCGCTTGCTCTAATGGCGCGTCACGATGAGAACCCGCTCAATATCTGCTAGGTCGCGCCGGGTGCCTTCCGGCCTCAGCCCGACCCCCGCCATCAGCGCCGCCACGGCCGTCGCCTGGCCCGCTCCCAGCTCGAAGAGCGCGATGCCGTCCGGCCTGAGCAGCCGTTTCGTCTCGCCGGCGAGCGCACGATAGGCATCGAGCCCGTCGTCGCCGCCATCGAGTGCCGCCCGCGGCTCAAAGCGGGCGACTTCCGGCGCAAGGCTGTCGATCAATTCCGAACATATATAGGGTGGATTGGCGAGAATAACATCCATCGGTCCCGCCAAAGCCTCTCCCCAATGACCAACGGTGAAAACCGCCCGTTCGGCGAGCCCCAGCGATGCGGCATTACGCCGCGCAATTGCCGCGGCGCCGGGCAGCAGATCGACGCCGATGCCGAAAGCATTGTCGAGCTCCGACAGCAGCGCCAACAACAAGCAGCCGCTGCCGGTGCCGAGATCGAGCAAGCGGAGCCCCGCTCGGCGGTCGGATAACCGGTCGAGCGCCGCTTCGATCAGCGTCTCGCTGTCGGGCCGCGGATCGAGCGTCTCCGGCGACAGCGCGAAATCGAGGCTCCAGAACTGACGCCGCCCGGCGAGCCGCGCATAGGGCTCGCGCGCCGCACGCCGTCCGGCAAGCTCGGCGAGGCGCGTTTCGACCGCGGCGTCGAGGCGGCGCTCGGGCCAGCCCAGCACCGTCGCCGGCTCTACCCCCGCCGCCAGCGCTACCAGGAGCCGCGCTTCACGCCGCGCCTCAGCGATGCCGGCAGCCGCCAGTCGCGGCGTCAGCGCTGCGACGGCTTCGCCGAAAGAACGGGAGGGCGGGCCGTCGTTATCCCTCGCCCTCATTCGACCTCCGCCAGCCGCGCCGCCTGATCCTCCGCGAGCAGCGCGTCGATGAACTCATCGAGCGCTTCGCCGCTCACCACCTTGTCGATCTTGTAGAGCGTCAGGTTGATGCGATGGTCGGTGACGCGCCCTTGCGGAAAATTGTAGGTGCGGATGCGCTCCGAGCGGTCGCCGGTGCCGACCTGGCTGCGACGCGAAGCGGCGCGTTCAGCCTCGCGCGCCTGGCGCTCGCGCTCGTAGAGCCTGGCGCGCAGCACCTTGAGCGCCTTCGCCTTGTTCTTGTGCTGCGACTTCTCGTCCTGCTGCGAGACGACGATGCCGGTCGGCAGATGGGTGATGCGCACCGCGCTGTCGGTGGTGTTGACGGATTGGCCGCCCGGTCCGCTTGAGCGGAAGAC
>JASHUO010000689.1 GCA_030039975.1 Alphaproteobacteria bacterium | reverse complement strand
TGAAGAGGGCGAGCGCGCCGTCGCCGTGACGGAAGAAGCGCAGCATCGGCGCGCCGCGATCGATCGCCGCTTGCAGCGCCGCCGGCAGCTCCACGCCGGCCGCGCCCAATGCCGTGCGCGCCGCGATCAGCGAGCGCAGCGCGTCGAGCTGCGCGCGCGGGCTGCGCTCGACATGGCCGCCGTCGGGCAGGATCTGCACCTCTGCCTCGCGCGCCATCAGGCGCGAGCCGCGTTCGAGCTTGCCGGAATGGCCGAGCGCGGCGGCAGCGGCGATCAATCCGGCGATCGCGGCGAGCCGCTTCGTGCCCGGCGCTTCGCGCCCGGCGACGCGGCCCAGATGGCGCGCCTGGCGCGCCATGCTGGCGAGGAGGGCGGCGGCGAGCGGTGCGTCCTCGCCGCGCCCGGCCAGCTCTGGCCAATGTGTCGTCCAGGCGAGCAGGCGGCGGCCGACCACATCGGCACGCCAGGCCAGCTTCTCCCAGCCATCGCAATGGGCGAGCCAGTCATCGAGCCAGCGGCGCACCTTGTCCCAGGCCGCTCGCTCGCCCAGCGCCGCGATGTCGTCGAGCCAGGAAAAGCCGTGCAGCGCCGCGAGAAAGCGGTCGCCGAGCGCCCCGGTCCAGGGCGGCGTCGCGCCGCAGGCGCTCTCGCCGGTAAAGCGAAAATTATCCGCGGCAAGGCGTTCTCCGGCCGTCGCGTCGCCGCGCCAAGGCTCGCCGGGCACCAGCGACAGCCCGGCCGGCGCCCGGCCCAAGAGGCTCACATGATAGACGGCCGAGCCGTAGAGCACCGACCGCGGCAAGCGCATCAGTCGCCGCCCGAGCGGCCGCGGAGCCGCGCGATGTTGGCGGCATAGGCAGCGGCGCCGCCGGCGAAGCTGGCGGTGCCCGCGACGAGCACATCGGCCCCCGCGGCGATGACTTCGGCGGCGGTCGCGGCGTTGATGCCGCCATCGACCTCGAGATCGACCGCGCGGGAAAACCGATCGAGCTGGCGGCGCAGCGCTCGGATCTTCTCGAGCGCGGCGGCGATGAAGCTCTGGCCGCCGAAGCCGGGGTTGACGCTCATCACCAGCACGAGGTCGACATCGGCGAGCACCGGCTCGATCGCGGCGAGCGGCGTCGCCGGATTGAGCGCGACGCCGGCTTTCTTGCCGAGCGACTTCACCAGCTGCAGGCTGCGGTGGAGATGCGGACCGGCCTCGGGATGGCAGGTGATGATGTCGGCGCCGGCGGCGGCAAACTCGGCGATGTATGGATCGACCGGCGAGATCATGAGGTGGACGTCGAAGGGCAGCGGCGAATAGGGGCGCAACGCCTTCACCACCGCCGGACCGATGGTGAGGTTCGGGACGAAATGCCCGTCCATGACGTCGATATGGATGTAGTCGGCGCCCGCCGCGGTAATGTCGCGGACCTCTTCGCCCAGCCGCGCGAAATCGGCCGACAGGATCGACGGCGCGATGCGAATCGCCTGCTGCATGCGGCTTGGTAACAGGGAACCGCGGGGGCCGCAAGCGCGGCGGATCAGCCGTTCCGCACCAGCCGCGCCGCGTAGAAGCCGTCGATGCCGTCGATCTCCGAGAGATGGCTCGGCAGCGTGCGCAGATCGCCGTCGGGCGTCAGGCATTCGGCGAGACCGCCGATCTCGGCCGCGGCGACCGGCTTGCGCCGCACCGGCGCGCCGCGCGACAGCAGACGCTGCACCTGCTGCACGCCTTCCTGCGGCTCGAGCGAGCAGGTGCAGTACACCAGCATGCCGCCCGGCGCCAGCATGTCGATGGCGGCGTTGATCAGCCGCTCCTGTACCGCGGCGAGTCGGGTGACGTCGTCCGGCGACTTCAGATGCGGCACGTCGGGATGGCGGCGGATGGCGCCGGTGGCGGTGCAAGGCGCGTCAAGCAGCACATAGCGCGCCGGCTCCGGCGGCCGCCAGGTTGCGGCATCGGCGACGAGGCTCTCGACCGGCAGCGAGAGCCGCGCGAGATTGGCGTTGAGGCGGTCGAGCCGGCGCGGCGAGCGATCGATCGCGGTGACGCGCGCGCCCGTGGCGGCGAGCTGCGCCGTCTTGCCGCCGGGGGCGGCGCAGAGATCGATGATGCGCTGTCCGGCGATGGTGCCGAAGAGCGTCGCCGGAATCGCCGCCGCGGCATCCTGCACCCACCACGCACCCTCGCTGTAGCCGGGCAGGCTCATGATCGCGCCGCCGCCGGTACGCCGCAGGGTTCCGGTCGGCAGCAGCGTCGCCTCGAGCTTCGCACGCCAGGTCTCGACATCGCTGCGCACGGTGATGTCGAGCGGCGCTTCCTTGAGATGCGCCAGCGCGATGCCGCGTGCGCCGGCTTCGCCATAGGTCTGGCTCCAGGCGTGCCAAAGCCAGTCCGGCGTATCGAGCCGCGCCGCATCCTGCTGCGCCACCAGGCCTTGTCCTTCCTGGCTCAAGCGGCGCAGCACCGCGTTGACCAGCCCCTTATGCGAGAGGAAGCCGCGCAGATCGGCGAGATCGACCGTGGTGGCGACCGCGGCATGCGGCGGGGTGCGCAGGAAGAGGAGCTGCGCGATGCCGAGCCGCAGCATGTCGTGCACCATGGCGGCGCGCGGCGGCAAGGGCGTGTTGAGGCAATGCGCGATGAGCGCGTCGATCTGGCCGAGGCGGCGCAGCACGGTGGCGACGAGGAGCCGGGCAAAGGCGCGGTCGCGCGCCGGCAGGCCGCCGATCTCCGAATTATCGTCGATCGCGTCGTCGAGAGGCCGCTTTCGGCGTAGCACGGCGCCGATCAAGTCGATGGCAACACTGCGTGCCGTGGCGGGAGCGGTCTGAGTCGGTGCCGAATGTACTGCCAAGGATAATGCCCCAAGGTTCCCGGGTCTCGGCAAACGTCAAGACAAGACGATCGTTCCGGCCCCGCCGCCCTCAGGCGGTGCGCCGCGCGCCCCAGGGACCACGCGGCGCCGTGCCCCAGGGTCCGCCGCCACCCAACCCGCGGGCCGCCGCCATCGCCTCGAGCCGGCGCACACGCTCTTCGGTCGCGGGATGCGTGGCGAAGAGGCTGGCGAGGCTCGCGCCGTGCAGCGGATTGACAATGAAGAGATGTGCCGTCGCCGGGTTGCGTTCGGCATCGGGAACCATCGTCCGCCGCGCCAACACCTCGATCTTGCGCAAGGCCGAGGCGAGGGATTGCGGGTCGCCGCTGATCTCGGCGCCGCGCCGATCGGCCTCGTATTCGCGCGTGCGCGAGATCGCCATCTGCACCAGCAGTGCCGCGACCGGCGCAAGAATCGCCACCAGCAGCGCGCCGACCATGCCGAGCGGCGCATCGCGCTCGTCGTCGCGCGGCCCGAGGAAAAAGGCGAAGTTCGCCAGCATGCCGATAGCGCCGGCGATGGTCGCGGCGATCGTCATGGTGAGCGTATCGCGATGCACGACATGCGACAGCTCATGGCCGATGACCGCGGCGACCTCCGCCTCGTCGAGCGCGCCGAGCAGCCCGCGCGTCACCGCCACCGCCGCATGCGCGGGATTGCGGCCGGTGGCAAAGGCATTGGGTTGCGCACTGTCGATGAGGTAGAGCCGCGGCATCGGAATGCCGGCGCGCTGCGCGAGCTTGGCGACGTCGTCGAAGAGCTGCGGCGCCTCGGCGCGCGCGATCGGCCGCGCGCCATAGGCGGCAAGCACGACACGATCGGCGTTCCAATAGGCGAAGAGATTGGTCGCG
The DNA here is from genome assembly GCA_030039975.1 of Alphaproteobacteria bacterium. Classification (GTDB taxonomy): domain Bacteria; phylum Pseudomonadota; class Alphaproteobacteria; order ATCC43930; family CGMCC-115725; genus DAHUYF01. The sequence goes on along the minus strand of JASHUO010000689.1, from coordinate 2,933 downwards.
GCACCGATCAGGAGCGCGATCAACATGCCCTCGGCGCCACCGATCAACCAGCCCGCGCCCATGAAGAGCGCCGTCAGCGCAGCGATCAGAAGGCCGGTGCGGAGAAGGTTGTTCATGGTCAAAAAACGCCGGACTGCCTGCGGCATAGCTGGCGCTCTTCGGAAGCGTCGTCAAGGCTTGGCAAGCGGTGCGGCAAGGAGCATATGTGGGGCATGGCCGAGTCCGATCCCAAGCCCGAAGCCGGGAAACCGGCGGTGCCGGTGCAAAAGCCCGGCACGGGCGCGCCGCCGCCGCGCGAGATCGGCGGTCCCAGCGGACCGGAGCCGACGCGCTACGGCGACTGGGAGCGGAACGGCCGCTGCACCGATTTCTGAGCTCCTCGCTTACCCCGTGGGCGTGCGGCCCTCGCCCAAATCCCAATAGAGCCCGGCCATCATCGCCAGACCCTGGCGCGCGACGGGCTTGAGCAAATGCTCGTCGGGCGCGTGCTGGGCGCAGCCGGCGTAGGAATGCGGCACCCACACCGTCGGCAATCCCAAGAGGTCCGCGAATATGTCGTTGGGCAGCGATCCCCCGAGATTGGGGAGAATCGCCGGCCGCGCGCCGGTGGTGCGCTCGATCGATGCCGCCGCCCAAGCGACCCAGGGATGGTCGGGATCGAGACGCGTCGCGGCGAAATGGCCGCTCCTGGTCGGCGCGACCCCGACCATGCCGAAGCCCGCGGCGTCGAGATGGCGGCGCACCGCCTCGAGAAAGCGCGTGGGATCGGTGCCAACGACATAGCGGATCTGGCAATGGGCATGGGCGCGCGGCGGAATCGCGTTCACTGGCGCCTCGGGATTGCCGGTCTTGAAGGCCAGCACCTCGAAGCTCGACCAGCCGAATACTTTTTCCGCGGGCGAAAGTCCTGGCTCGCCCCAGTCGCGATCGATCGCCGGCGCGCCGGGACCGCCTTCGACCGTGATGTCGGCGAGCGCGGCGCGCACCGAGTTGGGCAGGCTCTGCGGAACCCATTCGCGGACGCGGATCGCGCCGCGGGCCGAGACGATGCTGGCGATGGCATGGGCGAGGATGATGCCGGGATTGGCGAGAAGCCCGCCCCAATTCCCGGAATGATGCGCACCCTCGCGCAGCGCCACCTCGAGCGTGAAGTCGACGATGCCGCGCGCGCCGAGGAACAACGTCGGCCGTTCCGGCGCCACGCGCGGCCCATCCGAGGCGAGGAAGAGATCGGCCGCGAGCTGCGTCCGCTCGGCGGCGCAGATCTCGCGCAGCCCCGGCGAGCCGACCTCTTCACCGGTCTCGATCAGCAGCTTGGCGTTGAAGCCAAGCCGGCCGCGCGTCGCCAGCACCGCGGCGAGGGCGCCGAGATTGATCGTGTGCTGACCTTTATTGTCGGCAGTGCCGCGGCCATAGAGACGCTCGCCGCGCTCGGCGAGGCGCCAGGGCGAGAGCCCCTCCCGCCACTGCCCGTCGAGGCCGCGGATGACGTCGCCATGCGCATATCCGAGAACCGTCGGGGCGTTCACCGTCTCGGCGCGCTCGGCGATGAGGAACGGGCCGCCCGCGGTCGGATTGGGCAGCAGCCGACAGGCAAAGCCCAGCGCCTCGAGCGTCGGCCGCATCTCGTCCTCGAGATAGACCCGCAGCGCGCCTTGGCCCTCCGCGCTCTGGCTCTCGCTGGGTATCGCCACGCGGCGCGCCAGATCGCGGGCGAAGCCACCCTCGTCGAAATAGCGCTCGGCGGCTGCGATCGCGGCATCGCGGCTCATCATCGCCCTCCCTCGCCAGGGCCGTGATAGCGCGCCGCGGCCGCATTGGGGAAGGGAAAGAAAGCCCACCACCCTGACGGTGAGGCACTGAGACGATTGCGGACGCGCGAAGCGCGCCAAGCCTTCTTCTCACCGCCTCGCTGCCTCGGTGGTGGGAAGCCATAGGAGGTTGCGCCACTGGGCGGGCGGGGCGATATCGGCGATGATCGACGATACCGCCTAAGGCACACCTGCGGTGGCAGGGACGTGCTTCGGCGAGAGTCCCGGTCACGAGGAGGAAGTCCATGGAGTTCAGCGATCGCCACGTCATCGTCACCGGCGGCACCGGCGCGCTCGGCAGCGCTGTGGTCGCGGCGCTGGTCGAGCGCGGCGCCATCTGCCATGTGCCGTTCATCGCCGCCGCCGAGGCGGCGGCGTTCCGCTTGCGCGGGCATGACCGCGTGAAGCTGGTGGCGGCGCGCGATCTTGCCGATGAAGCGGCGGTCACCACGGTCTATGACGGCGTCGATCCGCTCTGGGCGTCGATCCATCTCGCCGGCGGCTTCGCCATGGGCGGCATCGGCGAAACCGGCAGGGCAACGCTTGTCGCGCAGCTCGAGATGAATCTGGTGAGTGCCTATCTCTGCTGCCGCGCGGCGGTGATGCGGATGCGCGGCAAAGGCGGCGGGCGCATCGTCAATGTCGCTGCGCGCCCGGCGGTCGAGCCGCGCCTTGGCGCCGGCATGACGGCCTATGCTGCAAGCAAGGCGGCGGTGGCGGCGCTGACGGAAGCGCTGGCGCAGGAAGTTGCCGGCGATGGCATCCTCGTCAATGCCGTGGCGCCGTCGATCATCGACACGCCGGCCAACCGTAACGCAATGCCGAAAGCCGATCATGCGCTCTGGCCGAAACCCGACGAGATCGCCGCAACGATCCTCTATCTCGCCTCGCCCGCGAATAGCGTGACGCGCGGTGCCGTCGTCCCTGTTTACGGCAAGTCCGCAGGTTGACATCGCGGTGCAGTGCTCGGCTCTTGCGCGAGCCTGCCCCATTTTTGCGCCATCGACATCAAATTGTCATCGCCAGCGCTGCGCGCGCCCGCTAACATGCGGGTTTCATCGAACAGTAGGGGTGTCGGCGTGTCGGTCGACCCGGGTTTCTCTGCGGCTGCCTATTCCGCCG
>JASHUO010000688.1 GCA_030039975.1 Alphaproteobacteria bacterium | reverse complement strand
GTGCCTATGTCGTCCGCAATCCGTATCTCGCCCGACTGCTCGGCGCCAAGAACGCCGATACGCCGGAGATCTGGCAATCGATCGTCGAGCACGAAGGCTCGGTGCAGCATCTCGATTGCTTGAGCGCCGATGAGAAGGCGATCTTCCGCACCGCCTTCGAGATCGATCAGCGTTGGATCATTGATCTCGCCGCCGACCGCGCGCCCTTCATCTGCCAAAGCCAGTCGATCAACCTCTATCTTCCGGCCGACATCGACAAATGGGACCTGCACATGCTGCATTGGACGGCGTGGAAGCGGGGGATCAAAAGCCTTTATTACTGCCGATCCAAGTCGATCAGCCGCGCCGCCTTCGCCGGCCAGTTGGAGAAGACCGCGGGGCGCACAACGCCGGCGCAGCGCACCGATTATGAGGAGTGCCTGGCATGCCAGTGACCGGACTCGCCGATCTCGATCCGCGCGACTTGATCGGCACCGGCCGTGTCGGCCTCCTGACGGCGACCGGCACTTACGATGTCGAGCGTTATTCCTGGGCCTACGAATTCTGGAAACGCCAGCAGCAGACCCATTGGATGGGCGAGGAAGTGCCGCTCGGCGCCGACATCAAGGATTGGGCCTCGGACCGTGTGACCGACGCCGAGCGTGCGCTGCTGACCCAGATCTTCCGCTTCTTCACGCAGAGCGATGTCGAGGTCGGCGACAACTACCTGAAGCGCTACATCCCGATCTTTCAGCCGCTCGAAGTGCAGATGATGATGGCCGCTTTCTCCAACATGGAGACGGTGCATATCGACGCCTACGCCCTGTTGCTCAAAACGCTCGGCATGCCGAAGGCGGAGTTCGAAGCGTTCCGCGACTACGCCGAGATGCGCGCCAAGGCGGACTACATGCACAGCTTCGGCGTGAAGACTTGCGCCGATGTCGCGCGTACGCTCGCCATGTTCGGTGCCTTCACCGAAGGCATGGCGCTGTTCGCCAGCTTTGCCATGCTCTTGAATTTCCCGCGCCATAACAAGATGAACGGCATGGGGCAGATCGTAAGCTGGTCGGTGCGCGACGAGAGCTTGCATTGCGAGGGCATCATCCGCCTGTTCCATGAGTGGAACCGTGAAACCGGCGCGGTCACGCCCGCAGTGCGCGATGACATCACCGATGTGGCAAAAACCATGGTCCGGCTCGAGGAACGCTTCGTCGATCTCGCTTTCGGCCTCGGCCGAATCGACGGCATGACCGCCGAGGACATCAAAGCGTATGTCCGCTACATCGCCGATTGGCGTCTCACCCAGCTACGGCTGGCGCCTGTGTTCGGCTGTTTCGAGGAGACGGAGAGCGGCTATCGCCAGCTCAGGCCGCACCCGCTGCCCTGGCTGGTCGAAATCCTCAATGGCGTCGAGCACGCGAACTTCTTCGAGCAGCGCGCGACGGAATATTCCAAGGCCGCAAGCCGCGGAAGCTGGGATGGGGCCGACGGCGTGTGGGCGTTGTTCGACGAGCGGGAAGATACCAGCATCGCGCAGCCTAGCCTTCAGGCAGCGAACAGTTATCATCGGAGGTAAACGATGCGAACAGATCCCATCAAAGCGCTTTAGCGCTGTCGCGGCGGCAACGGAAGGGTCATCACGCCCGAGGCCGATGCGGAGGGGTGGCGATGACGTCGGTCGAGAAGTCGCCTCGAGCACTGGCACGCGCGGACCGCACGCGTTGGGCAAAACCGTCCACAAGGTGACCGAAATCCGTCACCCGTTGAAGCTCGGCGATGATGAGAGGAAGCTGCTCCTTGAGCAATTGCCTTCCCTCCCCGCCTGCAAATCCCGGCGGCAGCGCATGGCGAAGACTTGGACTATGTCTGCTGGACTGGATCCACTCCGCAAGCAGTTCCACCCAGGTATAGACCGTAATGCCGAGCGTGACGTGCGCGGAAAAGCTGTCGGACGTACTCGTTTCATGCACAAATCCCCGCGGGAGATAAAGCAGATCGCCCGGCGCAAGCTCGATTTGGAGAAGAGGGGCGGATGACTTGTGGCTGCGGGGATCAAAGGGCTGCCCGCGATGCGGCAGGGCAAGCGGCGGCTTCTCGATCCGCCACCGCTTGCTCCCCGCGATCTGAAGCACGAAGACTTCGTGCGTGTCGTAGTGCGCACTGAAACCGGCAGCGTTGCCGGGCGTGATGTAGACGTTGGTGTGTACCACGTGGTCGAACTGTTCCTCGACGGCCGCAGCTAACGCGCCGAGCGGCCGCCACGCACGGTGGAAACCGGGCAGCGAGATCGTGGCTCCGGATCGATATTCAGCGGCAATGCGATCGAGATTGGGGATGCCGGTGAAGACGTCATCGCCCGACCGGATGCTGCGGGTGAACGAGTCGGCGACAAAGAATCTGCCGTCCCTGGCCAGCTGAATGGCCGGATAGCGGAGGCCTCCCGACGCAATCGCTGCCTCGACGTCGCGATGCGTCAGGAGCTTTTCGTAAAAGCCGCTCTCGCGACGCCGAATGTGGAGCGGCTGGTTCTCCCAGCTTTGCTCGAAGAAGACCTCAGGGCTGATCGGCGCCACCAGATCCGAGAACGTCACAATGGGGTCGCTCAGGGATGCCTCCTCAAAAGAGTTTCGTGATCGAGATCCTCGCCATGAGCGGCTCGAGAGGATGCTCGTGGATGTCGGCGCGTCCATCGGGATAGGCGGCGATCTCCGATTGCAGCCGGTCGACATAATAGAACTCGGCGGCCGGTGCGTGCGTGTCGAGCAGATTGTAGATGCCCAGCGAGCCGATCCAGCCCTGTGGGAAGGCGTAATGCACATCGAGGTTCAGCTGTCCGTATCCCTTGCCGTTGACCTGACCCTGCGCGGTCGGCGCATTGGCGCAGGAGGTCGCGACACCAGGGAAATCATGCACGGCGGCGGCATCGTTGCACGGCCCGGAGGAAATCGGGTAGTTCCCCAGCAGCCTATATTGCAGGCCGCCGCTCCACCCGCCGAGATCGTGTAGGTAGAGTGCGAAGGTGCCGGCGTAGAATGGGGCGTTCGGGATGTATTCGCCGAGGTGACCGGTTCCGTCGTCGAAGGGTTGAGTGAAGCGCGCGTGGTTGGCCGAGAAATTACCGGAGAAATCGAGCCATTTGGTGATCGCATAGTCCGCGTTCAGCTCGAAGCCGTAGCGGTCGCTCGGCGGCCCGGAGACGTCCATGCCGACATCCGGGTCGAGGATCGTCTCCGATTGCTGCCAGAGGTTGTAGACCGCGAAGGTCGTCTTGAGGCTCGGGAGCGGCTGGGCGCGGACGCCCACTTCTTCGCCGTATTGCTCTGCCAGCAGCGGCGATTGCGGTATGCCGAGATCGACGCTCCGGCTCTGGTTGACCCCGCGCAGATCGGCGCTGTGAAAGCCTTCGCCCGCCGAGATATAGAATTCCAAGTCCCGCCGCGGCGTGAAGATCAGGCTGCCCTTGGGCTGGAGCAGCTGCTGCCCCCTGGCGCCGCCATTGGTGTAACCGGCCGTGGCATGCAACGCCGCGAGGAGATCGTCGTCCGTGCCGTGCTGGTAGTCCTCGCGGAGGCCGAGCACGCTGCGGAACCACGGCGTCCAATGCGTCGTCCCTTGCAGGTAGAGCGCCCCGGCGAACAGCGTGACGTCGTCATGATTGGAGAAGGACGCGGGATCGCCGACGGTCTCTGCTGGACTCAGCGGCGCCTGGCCTTCGCTCGGGAGGCGACCCACGTCCAGGATGTCATAGCGCGTCGATTGGCCCATTAGGAGCTCGCTGCTAAACCCGCCGAGCGTGACCGGCACGGTGTAGGACGCCCCATTGCCGAGCACGTTCCGGTTCTCGAACTGGTCCTCCTGGTCGCCGTGCACGGGATCGATGAGAAAATGCGTGAAGTCGTTGTAGAGGTTGAGCGAGTTGTAGATGTAGAAGGCGCTGGCGTCGAGGTGCCCCACTGCGAGATCGGTGTGGTAGTTCGCCGAGAGGCTGCCACGCATGGCGTGGCCGCCATCGGTCGGATTGAGCGACCCGAAGTAGCCGATGTCCGGAACGGCGCGGAGCGGGATGTCCGTCGTGTTGGTCCAGACGTCGTGATAGAACATGCCGGTCAGCGAGAAGCCGTTGTCCTGGCCTTCCTCGCTGTAGCGCAGCACTACATTCTCCTTGCGCTGGTCATCGGGAACGACGAATGGGCCGTCGTAATGCTGCAGCTCGACGGCCTGGAGCAGCTGCCCCGCGCCGAGCGCCTGCGACCCCGCGCCGAACAGGCGCCCATAGCCCAGCGTGCCGATGCTCGCGGCAACCTGGTCGGCGATGACATCACGAAGGCCGACCCGCACCGAGCCGACGGCGCCGAAGTCGCCGACATCGGCGTAGTAGGGTCCCTTGGTATAGGTGATCTCGTTGGCGAGCTCCGGGATCAGGAAATTGAGGTCGGTATAGCCTTGCCCGTGCGCATGGGTCGGCTGGTTGATCGGCATGCCGTCGACATAGGTCTCGAGATCGGTGCCATGGTCGAGGTTGTAGCCGCGCATGAGATACTGGTTGGCCTTGCCCTCGCCGCTGTGCGTGGTCACCGTCAGGCCGGGTACGGTCTCCAGGATCTGCCCCGGGCGATAGGCCGGCGTCAGCTGGATCTGCTGGTCGCCAATGACCCCCTGGCTCGCGGTCGATGCCGTGCCCAGAAGATCCCAGCGGGGCGCCGTGACCGTGATTTCCGGCAGCGGCTGACTATCGTCGGGAACTGGGGCCGGCTGGCTTTCGTCGGCTTGTTGCGCCACCGCGCCGACGCTGAGCGAGAGCAACGACGACCCCGCCAGCACACAGCCGACACTGAATCGGCGCAGGACAGCGGCCGCAACGCGCGACCGCGCGAACGGCGGCCGGGCGGGCGGCCAAACAGCAGCTTTG
>JASHUO010000687.1 GCA_030039975.1 Alphaproteobacteria bacterium | reverse complement strand
CTTAATTTAACAGGCTCTTTCCGTGTTCCCCGATAGCCTCGAACGCATGGAGCGAGGCGTCTGGCTCTTGGCGGTTTGGATGGTTCACCGGCACGGACTCGATGCGCCGTTCGCGGTCGACCGGAAGATTTCGGAGCTGCTGCGCGAACAGGCTGACGAACTGCATCTCGGCGTCTGGCGCCAGATCGGGCGAGCGGTGATCGAGCTCACAAGGCCGACGCCCGGCCTAAGAGAGCGAGTGCATTAACTCTACGACACCGCGATCAAGGACATGGGGCTTTCGCCCCCGCGCAGCGCTTGCAGCGCGCACGCGAGCGTGAAGCTGCTGGTTTCGCTCCGGCCGACCTTCGAGACGCATTGATTTGCCGGCGAGTCCGCCGGCGCGGCGCCTTGCGGGCAGCGACCTTGCCGAGGCACCGCAATGCCCTCATAACAGGGCATGGCCTATACGCCGCCTCGTCATTGCAGTCGCTGCGGCGGAGTGCTCGCGCCCGTTGCAGGCAAGCCGGGCCAGCGCGTTTGCGAGAACGCCCCCTGCGGCGAGATCACCTATCTCTCGCCGATCCCGGTGGTGGCGGCGATCGTCGAGCGTCGCGGCGCGATCATCCTGGTGCGCGGCCACGGCTGGCCCGAAAGCTGGTACGGGCTCGTTACCGGTTTCCTCGAGCCCGAAGAGAGCCCTGAGGCGGCGGCGCGGCGCGAGGTCGGCGAAGAGCTTGGGCTCACGGTCACCGAGAGCCGGCTGATCGGCGCTTATCCCTTCGCGCGCATGAACCAGGTGATCATCGCTTATCACATGCCGGCGGAAGGCGAGATCGTGCTCGACCAGACCGAGCTTGCGGGCTTCAAGGAGGTACCAGCGGATAAGCTCCGTCCCTGGGATTTCGGCACGGGTGCGGCGGTGCGCGATTTCCTGGAGCAGCGACGGCGGGGCTAGGCGACGCGGCGCCGTCGGGCAGAGGAACGTAACGCGTTTCCAGCACGTTTCCTGTGTGTTTCGGGGTTGCCAAGGCGATGGAGGCGGGTATGCGCTGGCTTGTGCTTGCGATGGCGGCATTCTCTCTCGCTGGGTGCTTCAGCTACAGCTCTTCGCCCTCTCCGACCGTGGTGGTGCCGCCCGGCTCGACGGTCGTCTGCCCGAATGGAACCCAGGCTGTCTTCTCGAATGGCGCTTACAGGTGTTGAGTAGAGCGACTCGCTCAGCGCGGCTCGACGCGCCTCTACTCTGCATGCGAGCGGTCTGATGCTGATCGTCACTGATGACGGTGCGCCCCCGACATCTCAGGATCAGCTACCTGCACGCGCAGATCCGCGGGTGGACATCTCCAGCGTATAGGCTGGTCCCTCCTGGTCCCAACCGCCAGAAGCCCGAAAAGAAAAAAGCCAGGAATCCCTCGGGATTCCTGGCGAGATGAACAGGGAGGCTTCACGTCTGGGAGACGTAAGGATCCGAAGACCCTTTTCCCGGGAAATCGTCCCGGAAACTAGCGCCGCCACGACATCGCGCCGCAGCGAAATCTGATAGTCCAAAATTGCCCGCGAGAAGCCCAAAAGGCCAACGGGAAATTCCGCTGGCTCTGTTGCAAAATCTGCATTCCTTTCCGCACCACCGGAGCGCGCAACCAAGTTGCGTCTCCGGCGTTATTAGGCTCGTCTCATCAACCCTGGGCTTCGCATGGAACAGCCGGCGTTGAACGCGGCGGACACCGTCGAAAAAGCGGCCACCGAGGAACGGCGCGAGCCGGCGCCGCCGGCGCTGATACCAGGTTGGCGCTGCGTGCCCCAGGCCAAGATTCGCGCCGATGGCGAGGAAGGCTTCGTCGATTTGGCGGCACTCAATCCCACGCGCGGTGTGGCGCTCGTGGCTTTGCTCGACCCGGACGAGGAGGCGAGCCCCGAAGAGGCGCGCGCCGCCTTGCGCCGCATGCTGGAGGAGGAAAATTTCGAACAGCGCTTTCCCGGCGAGCTGCCGGTGGTCGCGCTGACGCAACGCCGCGATGAGGCCGATCAGCTCGCGACCGCGGTGGAGACTGCCTTCGAGACGTTGCCGCGGCCTTGTGTCGCCGAGGACTGGGTTGATTGGCTCGCCGAGCGGCTAGCCCCGAAACCGGCAGCGGCCGAGTCGCCGCGCCCGCAACTGGTGGCGCCGTCGCGCGACGAAGCGGCGCCCGAGCGCGTCGCCGAAGTGCTGCTGCTGGCGCCGCCGCGTGATGAACCGGCGCTACCCCCGGCCGAGGCGATCGCGGCGCCGGCGGAAGCACCGCCGCAATCGGTGGCGCTGCCCTCGCATCAGAGCTGGCTCGATTGGGGCGTGAGCTTCGGCTTCGCCGTCGGCGTCGTGCTTGCGGTGCTCGCCGCGCTCGCACTGCTCTCGCACAGCGGCAGGCTGTTCTAGCCCGGACGCGGCTAGGCGTTGCGGCCCTCCGCGACTTTGCGCAGCAGGAAGTCGCGGAAGACGGCGATGCGCTTCGACGATCTCAGCTCTTCGGGATAGACGAAATAGGCCTCAACCTCGGGGCCGGCGAGCTCCGGCAGGATGCGGATCAGATCGACCGCCTCTTGCGCCATGAAATCCGGCAGCGCGGCAATGCCGAGTCCGCTCTCGACCGCGCGCAAGATGCCGTAGACATTGTTGACCATGAAGATCGGCCGCCGCTCATGGCCCGGCCGCACGCCCGCGTCCCAGAGGAAGTTGATGGTGCGCGTCGGGGGGAGCGAATCCTCGCCGTAGACGACGACGCGGTGCTTGTCGAGATCCTCGGGCTTTTGCGGCGTGCCGAAACGCTTCAAGTATTCCGAGGAGGCGTAGATGTGGTAGCGCAGCGTCGTCAGGTGCCGCTGCACCAAATCCGGCTGGCGCGGCGGCGACATCCGGATCGCCACGTCCGCCTCGCGCATGGAGAGGTCGAGCTCGGTGTCGTTGACAACGAGGCTCACCTGGATCTCGGGGTAGAGATCCATGAATTCGCGGATGCGCGGCGTGAGCCATGCGGCGCCGAACGACACCGTGGTCGTGACCTTGAGCGGCCCTTTCGGCCGGTCCTTCGATTCCGTCAGCATCGCCTCGGTCATGGCGAGCTTGGAGAACACCTCACGTGCGGTGCGATAGAGCAGCTCGCCCTGCTCGGTCAGGATGAGGCCGCGCGCATGGCGGTGGAAGAGCGGCACGGAGAGGCTCTCTTCGAGCGCGCTGATCTGCCGGCTCACTGCGGATTGGCTGAGGTTCAGCGATTCGCCCGCATGGGTGAAGCTGCCGGCCTCGGCGACCGCATGGAAGACGCGCAGCTTGTCCCAATCCATCGTCGTCATGGGTCCTACTCCGCCGCCTTGATCGCCGCGGCCGCCTCCTCGGCGGCGAGGAATTTCTCCGCCTCGAGCGCGGCCATGCAGCCCATGCCGGCCGCCGTCACCGCCTGGCGGAAGACCTTGTCCTTGACGTCGCCTGCGGCGAAGACGCCGGGCACTTCGGTCGCCGTCGAATCGGGGCGGGCGAGGATATAGCCCTCCGCGTCGAGCGCGAGCTGTCCGCGGAAGAGCTCGGTCACCGGCGTATGGCCGATGGCGACGAAGCAGCCGTCGCAGGGGATGATCGAAGCGGCGCCGGTCCTGCGGTTGGCGACGCGCACGCCGGTGACATGCGGCGGCTCGCCTTCGCTCAGGATCTCTTCGACGGTGCTGTTCCAGACCACGCGGATCTTCGGATTGGCGAAGAGCCGCGCCTGCAGGATCTTCTCGGCGCGCAGCTGGTCGCGGCGATGGATGAGCGTGACGCGGGTTGCGTGGTTGGTGAGGTAGAGCGCCTCTTCGACAGCGGTATTGCCGCCGCCGACCACCACCACCTCCTTGTTGCGGAAGAAGAAGCCGTCGCAGGTGGCGCAGGCGGAGACGCCGAAGCCGCGCAGCGCCGTCTCGCTCGGCAGGCCGAGCCAGCGCGCCTGCGCGCCGGTGCAGATCGCGAGCGTGTCGCCGACATAGACGTCGCCGCTGTCGCCGATGCAGGTGAAGGGGCGGCGGCTGAGATCGGCCTTGACGATCAGATCCGTCACGACGCGCGTGCCGACATGCTCGGCCTGCTTCTGCATCTCTTCCATCAGCCAGGGGCCCTGGATCACCGCGGCGAAGCCGGGATAGTTCTCGACATCGGTGGTGATGGTGAGCTGGCCGCCGGGCTGCAGCCCCTGCACCAGGATCGGCTGCAGATTGGCACGCGCGGCATAGATCGCCGCGGTATAGCCGGCCGGGCCGGAGCCAATGATGAGGAATTTGGTGTGATGGCGCTGGGTCATGCGGCGAAGCTTTTGGGCGATCAGAAGCCGAACATGTGATCGAGGCTGAAGGCGCCGTTCTCGCCGACCAGGCCGTGATAGCCGAAGAGC
>JASHUO010000686.1 GCA_030039975.1 Alphaproteobacteria bacterium | reverse complement strand
CCGCCTCGGCACGGCGATAGCGCGGCAGCCCCAGCAGCCCGCCGACGGTCCAGAGGCTGGCGCGCATCAGCCGGTTGTGCTGCGCGACGACGAGGTTCTCCAGCGCCGTCATGCCGGCGAAGAGACGGATGTTCTGGAAGGTGCGCGCGACACCCGCTTCGCGCGCGATGCGGTAGCCATCCATGCGCTCGAGCAGGAAGCGGCGTCCGCCGCGATGCAGCGTCAGCCGCCCGACGCCGGGCCGGTAAAAGCCGGTGAGACAGTTGAACACCGTCGTCTTGCCCGCGCCGTTGGGGCCGATGATGGCGGTGATCTCGCGCTCCCGCGCGGCGAAGGAGAGATCATCGACGGCGACGAGGCCGCCAAAGCGCATCGAAAGGTGCTCCACCTCGAGGAGGGCCGCGCTCATCCGCTGGCCTCGCGCAGCGGGTTGAGGCGGAGGCTCGGCTCGCGCCGCGCCATCAGCCCGCGCGGCCGCCAGATCATGATGCCGACCATCGCCGCGCCGAAGAGCAGCATGCGGTATTGCGCCAGCTCGCGGCCGAATTCCGGCAAGGTCACCAGCACCACCGCCGCCAGCACGACGCCGAGCTGGCTGCCGGCGCCGCCGAGCACGACGATGGCGAGGATGGTGGCGCTCTCGATGAAGGTGAAGCTCTCGGGGCTGATGAAGCCCTGACGCGTCGCGAAGAAAGAGCCGGCAAATCCCCCCAGCATCGCGCCGATGGCGAAGGCCGAGAGCTTCACCGTGGTCGGGTTGATGCCGAGCGCCCGGCAGGCGATCTCGTCCTCGCGCAGCGCTTCCCAGGCACGGCCGATCGGCAGGCGCCGCAGCCGCAAGGTGAAGGCATTGGTGATGAGCGCCAGCGCCAGGATGACGTAGTAGAGAAAGACGATGCGTTGTCCGGGATTGAAGGCGATGTGGAAGAAATCGCTGAAGGTGGTGACGCCGGGCGGCGCGCGGCGGTCGAAGGGCATGCCGAAGAAGCTCGGCCGCGGCACGTTGCTGATGCCGTTGGGGCCGTTGGTCACCGGCACCCAATTGATCAGCACCAGGCGGACGATCTCGCCGAAGCCGAGGGTGACGATGGCGAGATAGTCGCCGCGCAGCCGCAGCACCGGGAAGCCCAGCGTGAGGCCAAAGGAGGCGGCGAGCAGCCCGGCAAGCGGCAGCCCCTCCCAGAACGAAAGTCCGAACCATCGCGCGAACAGCGCGAAGGAATAGGCGCCGACGGCATAAAAGGCGACGTAACCCAGGTCGAGCAGTCCCGCGAGCCCGACCACGACATTGAGTCCCCAGCCCAGCATGACGTAGATCAGCACCGTGGTGGCGAGATCGACGAGATAGCGCGACGAGAACGGCAGGAAGGGCAGCGCCGCGGCGAAGAGAACGAGGAGCGCGCCAAAGATCCGGGTCTGCCGCCGCGGCGCCAGGCGCAGCGGCATGGCCCAGGCCGGCGGCGACGGCCTCAGCTCGCGCAGCAGCGCGAGCGCGATGCGGCCGGCGAAGACGGCGGCGACGCCGATGGCGACCCAGCCGAAGCGCAGGCTGATGCCGAGGACGGCGTTTTTCTCGACGGTTTGAAAGCCGACCAGCGGGATCGCCAGCACCAGCGCTACCGCGGCGGCCAAGGCCGCATCCCGGAGCACCCTACCCCACGCGACGCGCCGCAGCCGCGGCAGCGCCTCATCCGTCATTACACCTTCTCCACATCGGGCCGTCCGAGCAGCCCCGTCGGCCGGAAGATCAGCACCAGCACCAGGATGACGAAGACCGAGACATCCTTGTACTCGACCGAGAAATAGCCGGACCAGAACGCCTCGATGAGGCCGATGAGGAGGCCGCCCAGCATGGCGCCGGGCAGCGAGCCGATGCCGCCCAGCACGGCGGCGGTGAACGCCTTGATGCCGGCGAGGAAGCCGATGAAGAAATCGATGACGCCGTAATAGAGCGTCACCATCAGCCCGGCGACAGCAGCGAGCGCCGCGCCGATGACGAAGGTCGTCGAGATGGTGCGGTCGACATCGATGCCGAGCAGCGCCGCCATGGTCATGTCCTGCTCGCAGGCGCGCTGTGCCCGCCCGAGCGGCGTGCCGGCGATGACGAAGCTGAACCCCGCCATCAGCGCCAGGGTCAGCACCAGGATGAAGACCTGCAGCCAGCTCACCTCGACGGTGAAGCCGCCGCTATGCATCAAGGTGAAGCCGCCCTGCACCACCGGCGGCAGCGCCTTGACGCGCGCGCCTTGCAGGAGCTGAACGTAGTTCTGCAGGAAGATCGACATGCCGATCGCCGAGATCAGCGGCGCCAGGCGAAAGGACTGCCGCAGCGGCCGATAGGCGAGCCGCTCCACCGTCCAGCCATAGGCGCCGGTGAAGACCATGGAGGCGAGCAGCATCACCAGCAGGGCAAGCGGCACGTAGCTGATGCCGACCACGCCGAGCACCAGGAAGGTGATGAGCGCGACGAAGGCACCGATCATGTAGATCTCGCCATGGGCGAAATTGATCATGCCGATGATGCCATAGACCATGGTGTAGCCGATGGCGATCAGGCCATAGATCGAGCCCAGGGTCAGGCCGTTGATAAGCTGTTGAATGAAATAGGCCATGCGCCGCCAAAGTAAGCGCGTCCCGGGGCCAGCGGCAAGGCGGAGATCGGTCGCAGGCCCCCCTGTCGCGGCCCTGAAACTGCGCAAGATCGGTCAGGATCGGGCACGACGATCCTGGCACTATGCCCCTCCAGGGTCGAGAGCGCGATGAAGCCGAGCACGGGCAATGACTATCGGACGCGGATCGGGCGGGTCCTGGCGCATATCGCCGGCCACCTCGATGCCGAGCTCAGCCTCGCCGAGCTGGCGGCGATCGCGCATGTCTCGCCGTATCATTTTCACCGCCTGTTTCGCGCCATGACCGGCGAGTCGGTCGCGGCGCTGGTGCGGCGCCTGCGCCTCGAGACCGCCGCCAAGGCGCTGCGCGAGAGCGATGCTGCGGTGATCGATGTCGCGCTGGCCGCCGGCTACAGCGCGCCGGAAGCCTTCAGCCGCGCCTTTCACGCCGGCTTCGGCATGGCGCCGTCCGAGTTTCGCCGCGTCCTGATCCCGCCCCGCTATACCCCGCCGCTCTCGC
>JASHUO010000685.1 GCA_030039975.1 Alphaproteobacteria bacterium | reverse complement strand
GCGGCCGGATGCGACTGCATCATTGCCGACATCCACATGCCCGGGATGAGTGGGATCGATCTCAAACAGCTTCTCGCGGACCGTCAGTGCTTGGTGCCGGTTATCCTGATCACTGGCCGCATCGACCCACACGTGGAAGCGCGCGCGCAGTCCAGCGGCGCCGTGTGCCTGCTGAAGAAACCGTTCCCTGCCCAAACCCTGATGGAATGGGTCGACAAGGCTCTCGGCCAGTGATTGCCGGGCGCGGTGCAAGCGTCGCAAACTTGCGACCCTGACTGCAATACGCTTAGAATTATCGCAAGGCCGCGCGAGGGGATGGCGCGACAGCCATGAAGCCCGTGCCAGAGTTCGCGCCCAATGAGGAGCGGCGGATAGACACGGTGCGGACCGCACGATGTTCGATCCAGTTCACGAGTTCGGGTCCGTGACATGACGCAGCGGCAGATCGGGCGGCTGCGGCACCTGGTCCTGCTGTGGATCGCCGGAGGTCTCGCCATTGGCCTGACAACGGCGGTGTGCTTCCGGCTCAACCTCAGCCTTGCCGCCACCGGCTTTTTGTTTCTGATCATCATCGTCCTGCTGTCGCTGATGGACAGCCTGATTTCGTCGCTCGTGTTCTCAGTCATCGCCGTCGGCTGCCTCGACTTCTTCTTCACCCCGCCGATCTTCACCTTCGAGATCGCGAATATTCAAGATCTCTTTGCGATAGCTGCCTTCTTCCTCACCTCGCTGGTCATCACCAGTCTCGTCAGAAAGCTCGGCCGGGCCGTGGAGATGCAGCGGCACCAAGCACGTCAGCTCGAGCTCAGCCACGACGCCATCATCTCCAGCGATGCCAATGGCGCCATCGTCTATTGGAACCGCGCCGCCGAGGGGCTTTACGGCTGGAGGCAGGAGGAAGTGCTCGGCAAACAGCCGCAAATCCTCCTGCAAACCGAGTTTCCGGCTCCCTTCGCGGAGATCAAAGAAATTCTGGCGCGCACCGGCGGATGGGAGGGCGAGCTCGGACACACCAGACGCGACGGAACGAAGCTCCGCGTGGCCAGCCGCTGGTCGTTGCAACGCGACGAAACCGGCGAGCCGATCGGGCGGATCACCATAAGCAATGACATCACCGAGCGCCAGCGCGCCGAGAAAGCGCTTCGAGAGAGCGAGCAGCGTTTTCGGCTGCTGGTGCAAGGCGTCACCGATTACGCGATCTACATGCTCGATCCGACCGGGCACATCGCCAATTGGAATATCGGCGCCGAACGTATCACGGGTTACACCGCGGCGGAAATCGTCGGCCAGCATTTCTCCAAGTTCTATACGCCAGAGGATGTCGCGGCCGGGTTGCCGGAAAAGGGGCTCATCACTGCAGCCCGGGAGGGACGCTACGAGAGCGAAGGTCGTCGCATCAGAAAGGACGGCACGAAGTTCTCGGCCGCCGTGATCATCGACGCCATCAAAGACGATACCGGGAAACTCATCGGCTTCGCCAAGATCGCACGCGACGTCACCGAGCGCAGAGAGGCCGAGGAGACGCGGCGCCGCAGCCAGGCCGCCTACCTCGCCGAAGCGCAGCGGCTGAGCCACACCGGCAGCTTCGGCTGGGACGTGGCCACGGGCGACTTCACCTGGTCGGATGAAACCTTCCGGATTTTTGGTTACGACCCGGCGACGAAGCCTTCGATGGAGCTGGCGCTGCAACGGGTTCATCCGGACGACCAGGCGCGCGTCCGCGAGGTGCTTGAGCAGGCGAGGAACAATCGACAAGAGTTCGACCTCGAGCATCGCCTGATGATGCCCGATGGGACGCTCAAGACGGTTCAGGTGCGGGCGCGCGCCTTGGCGGAGAAGGTCGCCGGTGAGCCTCAGATGGCGGCGACGGCGCAGTTCGTGGGCGCGGTGATGGATGTCACGGCCCGCACTGAGGCTTATGCGGCGCTGGTGCGCAGCGAGCGGCGCTATCAGAACCTCTTCCGGGCGATGGCGATATCGTTCTTGGAAGTCGATTGGTCGCGTAGTGCCGAGATGTTGCGCAGCTTGCGTCAGGCGGGCGTCACCGATTTCAGAGGCTACTTCAAGGAACATCCCGAATTCCTTCGCCAGCTCATGAGCGCGACACGGATCGTCGACGTCAACGATCAGACGGTTGCACTCTTCGCCCTTCGAGGCAGCCGGGGGGAGATGCTCCGGAACTGGCCCGAGGAGAATTGGCCTGCGGAGAGCTGGCTCACCTATGTCGATGCCGTGATCTCATCCCTGAACCGCGAGCCCTACTTCTCGGCCGAAACCCGGTTGCGCCGGTCTGATGGCAGCGTCTTCGATGCTCAAATCACCGTTTGGTCTTCGAGCGAAAACAAGACCGCGGGATTCATCGCCGTGACCGATATCTCGCAGCGCAAGCAGGCATTTTCAGCGCTGGAGCGCAGCGAGCACCGCTATCGAGATCTTTTCGACCATGTGCCCGTGGCGCTCATGCAGCTGCGCACCCAAGGCCGGGTGAGGCGAGGCCGCGTCATGGAGCAGCTAAGATCCCAGGGCGTCAGCGATTTTCTTGCTTATCTCAATCGGCACCCGGAATTCGTGCGCGATGCCCTTGACGGCCTCACCATCGAAGCGGTGAACGAACAAGCGATCCGCATGTTCGGCGCCCGCAATGCCGAGGAGTTGATCGCCCTTCAGAATGCCTGGATCTGGCGGGAACGTCCGGAAACGTTTCGGCGGATTCTGGAAAGCCGCTTCCACGGCAGGTGGACCTATCAAGAGGAGACCCGGATCAAAACGCTGGACGACCGCGCGATCGACGTATTCTTCACGATCGCGCGCCCTGAGCGGTTCGACAGCGATTCGGGACACATTCTTTACGGATTCATCGACATCACGGAGACGGTGCGGACGCGGGGGAAGCTGCAGAACATCGAGGCGGAGTTCGCTCATGCCGCACGGCTTTCGATGCTGGGCGAGCTTGCGGCATCGATTGCCCACGAGGTGAACCAGCCGCTCGCCGCCGTCGCCGCCAGCGGCGAAGCGGGCCTGCGCTGGCTCAATCGCGCCGAGCCAAATATCGCGGAAGCATCGTCAGCGATGCGGCGCATTGTCGCCGATGCGCGTCGCGCGGGCGACATCATCACGCGCATCCGCGGCATGGCCGCCGGGCGGGCGCCGCAGCACGTCTCATTATCGCTCGGCGAAGTCATCGAGGAGGGGTTGATGACCATTCGCCACGAGCTTCAGTCGAAGCGAATCGAGGTTCTGCTCGATTTGACGCCGGGGCTGCCTCCTGTGCTCGCCGATCGCATACAGCTTCAGCAGGTCATCGTGAATCTCGCGATCAATGCGGTGCAGGCGATGGCGCAATCAAGCTCCACGAGGCGGCTTCTTGCCGTCGCGACGGCTCGGTTCGACGCCGGCAAACTGATGTGCAGCGTCGAAGACAGCGGCCCCGGCATCGCGCAGGAGCATCTCGACCGCCTGTTCCAGAGTTTTTTCTCGACCAGGGAGGCGGGGATGGGACTGGGCTTGTCGATTTCCCGCTCGATCATCGAAGGGCATGGCGGGAGTCTACGGGTCGACAACGGCTCCGCCTATGGCGGCGCTCGCTTCACCTTCACCGTGCCCACGGCCCCCAGTATCAGCGAGGTAGCAAGGGCGCTCGGCTGAGGCGCCTACGCAGCCAGTTGTCGGGTGTCGCCACCCTGCATCCGCCGCCAGGCGCCGGGGCAAATGCCGACGACGCGACGGAAGAGCTTGGTCAGGTGCGCCTGGTCGGCGAATCCGCACTCGAGCGCGATCTCGACAAGAGGCTGGTTCGTGACCCGAATCAGGCGCTGTGCGCGCTCGACCCGGCGCCGCATGATATAGGCGTGCGGCGCCTCGCCGACCGTGGCGCGGAAGGCCCGCGAAAAATGGCTGGCGCTCAGTCGCGTCAGCGCCGCGACGTCAGAGATCGTGATCTTTTTCTGCAGGTTGGCGTCGATGAAGCGCGTCGCCCGGTCGACCTGCCAGGGCGCGAGGGCACGACGCCCGGTCCCGGGCAAGCGCCCGCGTTGCGCGCTGTTGCTCTCTGACTGAGCGCGGAGAAGCGCGGCGGCAATCTGAATGTGGCGGTGGGCCCCGCTTTTGTCGCGGCCCAAAGCCTCCCCGGCGCGGTCGAGCAGCCGGACAATGGAGAGTAAGGGTAGGGCGCGCTCGTCAGTCAACGTCCGCTCGCTCGGCGGCGAGATTGCCGGGATGAACAGGGCTGAAGGCGTCGCCGCCTCACGCAAGACGTCGTCGCTCGGCCGTATATACGTGTCCATCGCGCGTCTCCCCGTTCGCTGGTCGATGGCGCAACGCTAATGCTCCGAGGAAGGGTTTCTCCATCGGACGCTGGTATGGCCGAGCGGGGGAAGTCGTGTGAAGACCTAATACTTGTGTATGGGTGTCGGACGAGTCCCACCTCGCCGCCGGGGCTGGCACGTCACAGGCTCTGTCAGCCGACCAAAAATCGCGACGGAGAATATCAAAGCCGGGCGGAAATCGACAAGCCGTCTGGCGTCGTTGCCGGCATCATCGGGTCGAGTTCCGTGGAACCCTTCCATCCGCGGGATATAGAGAGCTCCACCCCCCCGGAGGCTCTCTCTTGCCCGCGGCGGGCATCCCTGTCCCGCCTCGGGCGCCTTTGTCAAAGCACCTGATGATGTTCGTCATATCAACATTGCCAGCGAAGGCTGTGGACGCGTCCCACTAAACGAAGGTGTTATCGAGATCTGCCACAAGGGGTCGAAACCGTCCACACGTGCGATAGCAACAATTGGGGCGCGCTGGTATCTCCAAAGACAAAGGAGATTGCCATGGTGATGATCTGGAGCCCCGAGCAGCTATTGCTTCTCGCCAGCGTGGCCCTGGTGATCGCATTTTTCGTCATCGGCGAGGTGATCGAGCAAAAGCATCGTCGTCGACCAATGCGTACTCCGATCGAAAACGAGCGCCTGGCCTGGGCAATGGGCCGCATCCCGCGCGCGTCACGCGAGGCCTCGCGCAATAGCCGCGTTGCCCGTGCGACGAGATTGATCGCGCCCGACTGACGCTACCTCCGTTCGTGCTCACGCCGGCTCTCCCCGCTGAGCGATCGCAGATCCTCTCACGGCGGGAATGGATCGGATGATGAGCTTTTCGATCTCCACCACGAGGAAGAAGAGAAATGCCCCGCCGATGAGCCAAAGCCAGGCCGGAAAAGGCAGGGCCTCGGTGGCGAAGACAGCATGGAAGGGTGGCGCAT
>JASHUO010000684.1 GCA_030039975.1 Alphaproteobacteria bacterium | reverse complement strand
GACAGAGCCGATGCAGGTAAATGATGAGCGTGAAGCCCTCGGCGGCGGGTGCGCGCCGATGCGCGGGATCGGCGAGCATGCGCTGAAACCCGGCATCGGAATTGGCGACGGCGAGCTCGGCCAGACGCTGCAGCTCGGCAAGCCGCGCCGCCGGCGCCGCCTCGCCGGCGAGCGCCGCCAACACGGCGGCGAGATAGTCCTTGCCGGCGCGCACGCCGCGCGCCAGGCGCTCGCGCAGCTGCTCGCGCTCCCATTGCGGCCACAGCAGATAACCCGCGCCAATCGCCAGAACGGCACCGCCGGCGGTGTAGGTGACACGCTCGGCCAGATCGATCCAGGGATCGGGACTGCTCATGCCGATGAGCAGGATGACGATCGGCGTCAGGAAGGTCATGGCGTAGCCGTAGCGGCGGCGGATCAGCAGGAAGGTGGCGAAGATCAGCACCCCCAGCACCGCGTCATATTCGGTCGTGCCGTGCAGCGTTGTCAGCAGCAAGCCAGCGAGCACGGCGCCGGCAATGGTCCCGGCGGTGCGCTGCAGCGCGCGCTTGACGGTGCTGCCATAGTCCGGCTGCAGGATGATCAGCGAGGTCATCGGCAGCCAAATGCCGCGTGGCAGCTGGAGGCGGGTGATGATCGCGGTGTCGATAGCGGTGACGACCGCGACGCGCAGCGCATGGCGGAAGATGGCGGAGCGCGGGCTGGTATGCGGCCGCAGCGCGGCAAGCATCGTGCCGCGCGGCCGGCGATGGGCAAAGGCGAGGCGCAGCAGGTCGAAGAGCCGCCGCCTTTCGCCGAAGAGCAGGCCGAGCGCCTCCGCCGCGTTCTCGAAATGACGCATGGCCTGCGCTTCAGCCAGGAGATCGGCGGAAGACGGAACGGCGGCATCGCGGGCCGGCGCCGCCGGGAATTGCCGACGCAGCGGAGCGAGCGAGAGCTCCCCTCTGCCGTCGAGCAGGATACGGGCGACCTCGATGCAGGCTTCCTGCAGCGCCGCTGCCGCCGTCCGCCGTTCCGGCGCCACGCTCTCGCCGAGCGAGACCGCAGCGGCGCCGATGCGCTCCGCGGCATTGAGCATCACCACGAGCTGGGCGATGGTCGTGCCGGGGCCGGCCGTGCGCGAGCGGGTCTCTCCCAGTGCTTCGCGCGCCTTCTCCACCGTGTCGCGCGCGGCGGCGTGGCGCGCGGCGATCAGCTGCTCGCGGCGGCGGCGGGCGACGACACCGCCGTCATCCTCGATCGACACCGCGGCAAGCAGCGCGGCGACCGCTTCCCAGGCAATCGCCACCTCCTGCTCGAGCCGGCGATAGGGGCGAAGCTGCCAGAAGGCCAGCGCCACCACCACCGTCCAAAGGCCGCCCAAGGCGTAGCCAAGCACCCAGAGCGACACCCCGCCGCCGGCTTCGGCCTCGCCCACCTGCAACCCGACGAGATAGGCCACGGCGGCGTTGACGCCGAGCGACTGACCACCCGGCCCGACCGCGCGGACGATCCCGGAAAGGACGCCGATCGCCGCCATGACGGCGGCGGCGAACCACCAGTAATCGCCGGTCAGCGTCCCGAGCAGCAGCAGTGCGGCGCCACCCAGCCCCTGGGTCAGCATGCCGACGAGCCGGCTGCGATAGGGGCCGCCGACATCCACCATCGAGGTGGCAAGCGCGCCCAGCACCGCGGGATAGGCGAAGGCGCCAAGCCCGGGCGCCCGCAGCAGCGCCAACGGCGCCGCCGTCGCGATGGTCCCGCGCAGCGCCGTCGACAGCGCGATGCGATTGGGCGCGCTGCCGAGCCGTTCTTTCATCTCTTTCAACTGCCAAGCCATCTCGGGCGCATCATAGCCGCCGGCGCCGCCGGTCCTGGAAATTTGATCTACGGAGGGTAAGCTGTGCTGTTGTGCAGCAGACCGAGGTGACCCCCCGATCATGAGCTCTGGTGCCAAGGACAGGTCGGGCCCGACCTCGCGCATTTTCTTCTCGCAGCGCCTCCGCCTCCATTACGTCGATTGGGGCAATGCCGCGGCACCGCCGCTGCTGCTGCTGCATGGCGGCCAGGATCATTGCCGGAACTGGGATTGGGTCGCCGAAAGGCTGCGCCAAGACTGGCACATCATCGCGCCCGACCTGCGCGGCCATGGCGACAGCCAATGGTCGCCCGACGGCAATTACAGCATGGCGGGATATCTCTACGACCTCGCCCAGCTCATCCATCAGCAGCATCTGGCGCCGGTCACCATCATCGCCCATTCCTTGGGCGGCAACATTGCGCTGCGCTATGCCGGGATCTATCCCGAGAATCTCCGGCGGCTCGTCGCCATCGAGGGGCTGGGACCCTCGCCGAAGATGTTGGCGGAGCGCGGCAAGCGGACGATCGCCGAGCGCATGCAGAAATGGATCGACGAGCAGCGCGGCCTCGCTGGTCGCCTGCCGCGGCGCTACGCCTCGATCGAAGAGGCGTTCAAACGCATGCAAGAGGCCAACCAGCATCTCTCGCCGGAGCAGGCGCGCCATCTGACGCAGCACGGCGTCAACCAGAACGAGGACGGCACCTATAGCTGGAAGTTCGACAATTACGTCCGCGCCTGGCCGCCTTACGACATGACGGTGAGCGAGGTCGAGCAGCTCTGGTCGCGAATCGATTGCCCGACCCTGCTCGTCTACGGCAAGGAGAGCTGGGCGTCCAATCCGCTGGAGGATGGCCGCATCACGCGTTTCAAAACGGCGCGCGTCGAGAGCTTCGACAAAGCCGGGCATTGGGTCCATCACGACCGCCTCGATGCCTTCGTCGATCTCGTGCGCGACTTTCTCAGGGAGGGATGAGCGATGAAGGCAGCGGTGGTCGGCGAGAAAGGGCTTGAGATCCGCGACGTGCCGCGGCCCGAGCCCAAAGCGAATGAGGTGCTGGTGCGGGTGCGCGCCGCCGGACTCAACCGGGCGGAGCTCGCCGTCGCGGCCGGCCATCGCCATGGCACCGTAGGCGGGGCCGGCACCGTCGTCGGGCTCGAATGGTCGGGCGAGGTCGCGGCGGTCGGCGCCGAGGTGAAGGGCGTGAAGCCCGGCGACCGCGTCATGTGCTCGGGCAGCGGCGGGTATGCCGAATACGCCGTTTGCGATTGGGGCCGCGTCTCGCCGATCCCGGCCAACAACATGACGTTTCCGCAAGCGGCGACCTTGCCGGTAGCGCTGCAGACCATGCACGACGCGCTCGTCAGCAATGGCCGCCTCAAATCCGGCGAGAGCGTGCTGATCCAGGGCGCGAGCTCGGGCGTCGGCTTGATGGGGCTGCAGATCGCCAAGCTCAAAGGCGCGCGGCTCGTCATCGGGACGTCGACCAGCGCCGAGCGGCGGGCGCGGCTCAAGGAATTCGGCGCCGACCTCGCGCTCGACAGCCGCGACGCGGCATGGCCCGATGAAGTCGCCAAGGCGACCGGCGGCAAAGGCGTCGACCTCATCATCGACCAGATCTCGGCAAGCGTCGCCAATCAGAACATGAAGGCGGCGGCGATCCTGGGGCGCATCGTCAATGTCGGACGGCTCGGCGGCATGAAGGCCGAGTTCGATTTCGACCTGCACGCCTTGAAGCGCATCGATTATATCGGCGTCACCTTCCGCACCCGCTCGCTCGACGAGGTGCGCGCCATCGTCCGCCGCATGCGCGAGGATCTCTGGGACGCGATCGAGGCGGGGAAGCTGCACCTCCCCATCGACCGCACCTTCCCGCTCGAAGAAGCGGCAGCGGCGCAGGCGCATATGCGCGCCAACGCCCATTTCGGCAAGATCGTGCTGACGATCTGACGGGGAGAGACGAATTGGCCCTCTCGGACAAGGTTCGCGACCAGCTCGCCAAGGTGAGCTGCGCGACGCTCTGCACCGCCCTCTTCAAGCGCGGGCTGCGCAATCAGTTCATTCAGGACGTCCTGCCGCTCAAATTCAAAGGCAAGAACATGGTCGGCGAGGCCTACACGCTGCGCTATATCCCGGCACGCGAGGATCTGAACCCGATTACGGTCTTCCAGGACCGCGCGCATCCGCAGCGCAAAGCGGTCGAGGAATGCCCGCCCGGCGCGGTATTCGTCATCGACAGCCGCAAGGACCCGCGCGCCGCCTCGGCCGGCTCGATCCTGGTCACGCGGCTGATGGTGCGCGGCGTCGCCGGCATCGTCAGCGATGGCGGCTTCCGCGACAGCCCGGAAATCGCCGAACTCGACATCCCGGCCTATCACGCGCGTCCTTCGGCGCCGACCAACCTCACCCGCCACCAGGCGGTCGACATCAACGTGCCGATCGGCTGCGGCGACGTTCCAGTCTGGCCGGGCGATGTCGTGGTCGGCGACGGCGAAGGCGTGGTCGTGATCCCCGCCGCGATGGCCGACGAGATCGCGGCGGAAGCGGTGGAGATGACGGCGTTCGAGGATTTCGTCACCGAGGAAGTGCGCCACGGCCGCTCGATCCTCGGCCTCTATCCCGCGACCGACGAGAAGACGAAGACCGATTTCGCCGTTTGGCGTAAGGCCAAAGGACGCTGAGCATCGCTGCATCGACGCACTGCGTCCTTCGACAGGCTCAGGATGACGAAGAACGAGCTCAGTCCGTCTCGATCGGGAGCGACGGGTCCTTCGCCCATTCACCCATGGAGCCGTCGTAGAGCGACAGATCGTCATAGCCGAGCCGGTACAGCAGGAAGAGATCGATGGTGGCGGAAATACCGCCGCCGCAATAGCAGACGACGCGCTTCTCCTTGGTCACTCCTCGCGCCGCGAAGCGCGCCTCGGCATCGCTCGGCGCAATGAAGTTCTTTGCCGCAGGACTTATCAGCGTCGCCGCCGGGACATTGACGCTGCCCGGGATCCGCCCCGGCCGCCCGTAGCGGCTGGGCTCGAGACCGCTGTGGAATTGCGGGCCGAGCGCATTCACCAGGACGACATCTCGACGAGCGAGGGCCGCGCGGATGGCTTCCTTGTCGACGAAAAAGCCCGGCCGCGGCGCCGCCGTGAAGACGGCAGGAGCATAACCCTTGGCGGGTCCGCTCTCGGTCGGGCGGCCCTCTGCCTGCCATTTGTCGAAACCGCCATCGAGCACCGCCGCGTCGTCGAAGCCGAGCGATTTGAGCATCCACCAGAAGCGTGTCGCCCACATCATGGTGCCGACGCTATAGAGAACGACACGCGTTCCCTCGCCGATGCCGTGACGTGC
Organism: Alphaproteobacteria bacterium; assembly: GCA_030039975.1. GTDB lineage: Bacteria > Pseudomonadota > Alphaproteobacteria > ATCC43930 > CGMCC-115725 > DAHUYF01. The sequence continues at coordinate 2,932 of JASHUO010000684.1, read as the reverse complement.
AAAGGCCTTCTCGAGGTCGGTCTGCGCCGGCATCATGAAGCGCAGGCGCGTGCCGGCATCGGAGAACTCGCCCTGCAGGTCAAGGAACGCGGCACCGGGGATATGCGCCGCTTCGAAGCCGCTGCGGCCGGGAACGACGAGGTAGGGGTCCTCGCTGCCCGGCGGCGGAGGCGCGAGGTGGGTCGTGCAGTCGTAAACTCTTAAATCCGCGCGGCCGAGCTCAGCGGCCAACTGCGCGGTGCTGATGAGCGCCTTCGGGTCGCGCATCCGTGTCCCTCGACAAACGCCGCGATGTGACGGCGCTTCCAGACTATCACGACGTCGCCAATCGGCAGCAGGTGCGCGTGGCGACGCGGTAGCGATCCCGGCGCTAACGCAGGCGATGCGAGCCTGGCCCGCGGACGACGGTCACGCCAGCTTCCGTCTGGACCGAGGCCTGCGCCGGAGCCGGCGGTGCGGGCGCTCGCGGCGCCGCAGCGACGACGATCACCATCGGCGCGCCCCCACCCGTCGACCAGCCACCCCCATTGTCCCAATCCGCCAAACCCCAGCCCCAGCCCCACGGCGATGAAAAACCCGATCTGCCGAACCGGCTGAAGCCGCTGGAGCTGAGGCTGGTGAGGCCGAAGCTGCCGCTAAAGAAGCTGATGGTGTTAGTGCCGTTGAAGTGGTTGAAATGCCTGACAAAATGTGAGTGAGCAAACGAGCCATGGGCGCCGCCCCCGTGTCCGGCGGCAGCCGGCAGAGCGCTCCCAGCCACAAGCAGCAAGGCCAGCGACAGCGATCGGCGCATGATCGGCCTCCTTTGCGATTGCGCAGCGGACTATCGAAAACACCGCTGGCGTTAGGAAATTCCGCGCGCCTCGCCGGCGACCGCAGACTCACCAGCCCGGAAGCGGCTGCCTGGCCGATAGATCTGGATAAGAAGATCGTCTCGCGGCAGGCCACGGCTTCGGTCGGGCTGGCCGTCTCGCTACAGCCCCCGAGCCCCCGCCCTCGCGCAGCCCGCAAGCGCGAGGAGGATGACGGCGAGAAGTGCGGCATTCAAGTTCAACCAACTGTGCAATGTCGAGCGTCGAGCACTCGCGTATGCTGGGCGCAGCAGGGGCCTCGCCGCAGCGCGACGGGGGACGTTTCGTCTTTGGCGATCCAAAATCATGGGGAGAGTGTCATGCCTTTGGACGAACACAAGCTTCATGATCTTCTCGGCAGGGCGTTGGTGGATTTGGGTGGGGCGGTCCACGCCGTCCTCATGCTGATCGGCGACTCCTTGGGCTTGTACAAGGCGCTTGCGAAACTGCCGCAATCGCCTGCCGAGCTCGCTCGCAACACCGGTACGAACGAGCGCTACATCCGCGAATGGCTGAACAGTCAGGCGGCCGGCGGCTACGTTACCTTCGACAAGGCGAGCGGCAAGTACTCGCTCTCGGAAGAGCAGGCGCTGTGCCTGGCGAATCCCGATGGTCCGGTCGATTTGCCCGGCGCGGGCATGCTCGTGCAAGACCTGTTTCATGTGCGCGAGCGCGCGCTGGAGAATTTCCGCACCGGCGCGGGCATGGAATGGGGTGAACATCACCCTTGTCTCTTCCACGGCACCGAGCGCTTCTTCCGCGCGGGGTATAATGCAAATCTGCTGTCTTCCTGGATCCCGGCGCTTGACGGGGTGGAGGCCAAGCTCAGGAGAGGCGCAAAAGTCGCCGATGTCGGCTGCGGACATGGGGCGAGCGCGATTTTGCTCGCCAAGGCCTTCCCGGAATCAGACATCATCGGCTACGACTATCACCCGCCGTCGATCGACACGGCGAAACAACGCGCGAAGGCTGCCGGCGTTGCCAATGCGCGGTTCGAGGTTGCGGATGCCACGGGCTATCGCGAAGCCGGCTTCGACCTGATCGCATTTTTTGACTGTCTGCACGACATGGGCGATCCGGCGGGCGCCGCCCGCCACGCGCGCCGCGCGTTGAAGTCCGACGGCACCTGCTTGCTTGTCGAGCCGTTCGCCGGCGACGATGTATCGGACAATCTCAATCCCGTCGGCAGGCTCTACTACGGCGCCTCGTCCCTCGTTTGCGTCCCGGTGTCGCTGGCGCGCAACGGCCCGGCCCTCGGCGCCCAGGCAGGAGAGCGTCGGTTGCGCGAGATCGTTGTCGATCAGGGCGGATTCTCCACCATGCGCAGGGCAACGGAAACGCCGTTCAATATCGTCCTCGAGGCCAAGCCTTGATCACGATCTCGGGCGCAGCGGCGGACCGTCTCCGCCGCTGAGCGCCGCTCAACCCGGCGCGGGCTGCTCTTCCGCGAGGCGATCCAGCGCCTCGGAGTGGTGGCCTTTCTGGTGGAAGTAGTTGGCGCGATAGAAGGCGAGCACGAGATCGCGGTAGAGCGCCGGCTCGTAACGGGCGGGATTGCCCACGCCGCTGCAGCTCGGCAGGCATTCGATCACCCGGTCCGGGTTGGGGCTGTGGAAATAGGCGAGGGAATACCGGTCGCTGCCGCTGTCGTTGAGCACGCCATGCGGCGTCGAGAGAAAGCGATCGTTCGACCAGCGCCGCATCATATTGCCGAGGTTCACGAGGAACGTTCCGGGGATGAGCGGCGGCGCCAGCCATTCGCCCGAAGGCAGGCGCACGGCGAGGCCCGGCACCTCGTTGCGCGCCAGCACCGTCATGAAGCTGTTGTCGGTGTGCGGCGCCTGACCGAAGAGATTGTCCTCGGTCGCGAGCTGCGGCGGGTAGTGCAGAAGGCGCAAGGTGATATGCGCCTCGTCGGCAAAATAGGGCGCGAAGTGATCCGCCGGCAGGTCGAGCGCCACGGCGAAAGCCGGCAGCATGCGGTCGCACAGCGCCTCCATCGCCTTCATATAGGCGATGACATCCTCGCGGAATCCGGGCACACCTTCCGGCCATTGGTTGCGGCCGCGCAGCGGCTTGCC
>JASHUO010000683.1 GCA_030039975.1 Alphaproteobacteria bacterium | reverse complement strand
GTCGAAGGCCGCGCCCGCCGGCGCCGTCTCGTCGACGAGCCCCCACGCGCAGGCGCGCTCGGCGTCGATGCGCTCGGCCATGACGGTGAGCCGCTTGGTGCGCGCCGGGCCCATCAGCGCCACCAGGCGCGGCACCGACTGCCAGCTCATGTTCATGCCGCGCTCGATCTCCGGCACGTAGAAGCGTGCGCCGGCGCCGGCGAGGCGAAGATCGAGAGCCGCCACCAGCGCCACGCCGCCGCCCACGCACCAGCCTTCGATGGCGGCGAAGGTCATCGGTTCCAGCGTCTCCCAGGCGCGGCAGAGCCGCGGCCCCAGCGCCTGCAGCTGCCGCCGCTCGGCAAGGCTCGTTGCCTCGAGCTGCGCCTCGCGCAGGTCGAAGCCCAGCGTGAACACGTCGGCCGCGCCCGCCAGCACGATCGCCGAGGTCTCGGTGTCGTCCTCGAAAGAGCGGGCTGCGGCGGTGAGGTCGCGCATCACCTGGCGCGACAGCGCGTTCTTGCCGTCGCCGAGATCGAAGCGGATGGTGGCGATGCGGCCCTCGCGTGCGATGCTGACCGGCGATGCGGGCATGGGTCGATCCTTTCTGGTCTGCGGGTTGCGATGCTCAGCGCGGCAGCGCGAGATAGGCTTGCACGTCCGGCCGCTCGACCAATTGGCGCGCCCAACGCTGCATGACCTTCTCGATCCGCGGCGCCGCGACGCCGAGCTGCACCATGGCGACGCCGGCATTGACGGATTCGCTGTAGTCGTCGATCAGCCCGCCCTTGAGCTGGAATCGGCTCATCCCGTCGATCACCACGCGCTTGCCGGCAAAATCAGGGATTTTCGAGATGAAGGTCGACAGCGACCAGGCATAGCCGACATCGCCCTGGCACACGGGGTCGAACATCCGCCATCTGTACTCGGCGGCGTCGCGGTGGAACATACCCTCGAGCATCCGGGCGATCTCGCCGCGGCCGCGGTGATCGCCATAGATGTAATCGTGATAGACGGCGTTCTGGTCGAAGCATTGGGCGAAGCGCTCGCCGTCGCCGGCCTCGGCGGCAGCGGTGAGGCGCCCGAGCAGCGCGGCAAACTCGTCCTGGGTCATGGTGTGGTCCTCCCGATCCCCGCTTAGTATCTTGGCACAGAGGTGATGAGGCCGGGCCCTCCTGCCAAACGCGGCTGCCTACGAACTAGGCGTGGTAACGCTTCGCCCTATGGCGTTATGATGATGCCGCTAGCGCAGTGGCGAGGCCATGCAGGGCGGCGATGACCCGAAACGCCCCCGCAGACTGGCGACGATTTTAGCGGCGGATATCGCCGGTTATAGCCGGCTCGTGGGGCTCGACGAGGAAGGGACGCTGGCGCGCGTCAAGCGTCACCGTCGCGAGCTGATAGAACCTACGGTTGCCGATCATCACGGCCGCATCGTCAAATGGATGGGTGACGGCTTTCTCGCCGAGTTCGAGAGCCCGGTGGAAGCGGTGCGCTGCGCCGTCGTCATTCAGCAAAGCATGGCGGGGCGCAATGCGGCGCTGGCGCGCCAGCACTGGCTGCAGTTCCGGATCGGCGTCAATCTCGGCGACATCGTCATCGATAATGACGACGACATCTATGGCGACGGGGTCAATCTGGCGGCGCGGCTGCAGGAGCTGTGCGCGCCAGGCGGCGTCTACATCTCCGGCGGCATCTACGAGCTGGTGAAGAACAAGCTGGTCGTCGGCTATCAGTCGCTCGGCGACCACAAGGTGAAGAACATCACCGACCCGGTCCGGGTCTATCGCGTGCTGCCGGATCCCGAGGCGGTGGCGGTGGCGAAGGCCCGTCGCCGCCGGCGCCAGACGGCGGCAGCCATGCTGGGGGCATGTGTCGTGCTCGCCGGCGGCGGTTATTGGTGGGCATCGACTTCGGAGACGCCGCCGCGGCCGGGGAGTGCGGGGTCTTCCGTCGTCGAGCAGATCGCGACGACGCGGCCGCCGCCCGCGCCCGCCGCGCCGCCCGCAGACAACGGCCAGCGGCGCATCACCGCCACGCCGCCTGCGGTCAAGCCTCAGCCGCTCAAAGGGCTGGAGATGGTTTCGCTGCCGGGCGGCAGCTTCCTCATGGGCAGCGACGAGGACCCCTCGGAAAAGCCGATCCATCGCGTCACGATCGCGCCGTTCTCGATCGCCAAATATCCCGTCACGGTCGGCGACTGGAAGGCCTGCGTCGCCGCCGGGGCGTGCGCGGCGATCGCGGCGGGCGACGACAAGGCGCCGATGACCAATGTGAGCTGGAACGATGCGATGCAGTTCGTCGCCTGGCTCAGGAAGTCGCGCAACGAGAATTATCGTTTGCCGACCGAAGCGGAGTGGGAATATGCGGCACGCGGCAATACTGACACGCGCTATTGGTGGGGCAACAAGGTCGCGCTCGGCATGGCCGATTGCAAGGGCTGCGGCGAGCCTTACGATCCGCGCGGGCCGCTGGCGGCGGGCAGCTTTCCGCCCAATCCCTTCGGTCTTCACGACATGACCGGTGGCGTCGCCGAATGGGTGTCGGATTGCTGGCATTCCAACTATGTCGGCGCGCCCCATGATGGCAGCGCCTGGGGCGATCCCGATTGCAGCCAGCATGTGCTGCGCGGCGGCTCATGGGAGAACGACCCCAGCTATCTCCGTGCCGCGAGCCGGGACGATTACGACACGGCCGTCCGCTACCTCAGCCACGGATTCCGCGTCGCGCGGTCGCCCTAGCACGAGCAAAGGGAGCGCCTCCATGTCGCAGAAGCTGCTGCGCCGATCCTTGCTGTTGGCAGCGCCCGCGCTGGCGGCGCTGGCGGCGCCGGCACTCGCCGGACCGACCCCGGCGGGGAAGGACGCCTATCTCTATTTCATCACGCCGCACAATGGCCAGAAGGTGCGCAGCCCGGTCCTGGTCATTTTCGGCCTGCGCAATATGGGCGTGGCGCCGGCCGGGGTGAAATTCCCGAATACCGGGCATCATCATCTCTTCGTCGATGTGACCGAGCCGCTCGACCCGAACGTGCCGATCCCACAAGACAAGAAGCACCTGCATTTCGGCGCCGGCCAGACCCAGGCGCGCATCGAGCTGCCGAAGGGCCGCCACACGCTCCAGCTCGTGCTCGGCGACGCGGATCATATCCCGTTCGATCCGCCGGTTGTTTCGAAGATCATCCATATCACGGTGATCTGAGGGGTGGGGTGGGGGTAGGGGGCGGGTCGGTTACTGCGTGCGTAAAGGCCCTAAGCTACCGGAAACGAGCGGCTCCCGCGGTTGCTTCGCAACCGCTGACGCCGCCGCGGACGAACGCGCGTAGCGCGTTCGCCTTGGGCTTGCCGAGCGCTCCCCCAGGTGCCATAAGCCCCCGCCGTGACGGCTAGAACCTTCCCCCGGCGAGTTCCCGAGGAAAACCATGCGTGATTTTCATCAGCCGCGCCGCTCGGCGGCGGTCGCGGGCGAAGCGATGGCGGCGACTTCGAGCCCGCTGGCGACCTTGACCGCGCTCGACGTGCTGCGCGCCGGCGGCAATGCCGCCGATGCGGCGATCGCGGCCTCGGCCGTGCTGTGCGTGACCGAGCCGCACATGACCGGCATCGGCGGCGATTGCTTCGTGCTGTACGCGCCCAAGGCGGCCGGCACGCCGCTGGCGCTCAACGCCTCGGGCATGGCACCGATGCGGGCGACGGTCGATTGGTACCGCGAGCGCGGCTTCACCGAGATCCCGGTCGACAGCGTCCACGCCGCGACCGTTCCAGGCGCGGTCGATGGCTGGTGCATGCTGCTCGAACGCTATGGCACCAAGGATCTGGCCGAGCTGCTGGCACCGGCCATCCGGCTCGCCGAGGACGGTTTCCTGGTGACGCCGCGCCCGGCCTGGGATTTCTCTTTCGCGGCGCTGGCCGAGAAGATCGGCCGCGACGCCGGCGCGGCGCGGGTTTTCATGCCGCAGGGACGCCTGCCGCAGCTCGGCGAGCGGCTGAAGCTGCCGGCGCTGGCCGAGACCTTGCGGCGGATCGCCCGGGAAGGGCGGCGGGGGTTCTACGAAGGGCCGGTGGCGGCCGATATCGTCAAGCGCTGCAACGAGCTGGGTGGCCTGCATACGCTCGAGGATTTCGCGCGGCAGCGCGGCGAATGGGTGGCGCCGATCGAGGCGCGATATCGCGGCCATGATGTGTTCGAGTGCCCGCCCAACGGCCAGGGCCTTGCCGCGCTGATGATGCTGCGCACGCTCGAAGGCTTCGATCTTTCGGCGCGCTGCAGCGAAGTCGACCGTATCCACCTCATCGCCGAGGCGACCAAGGCCGCCTACCGCGCGCGCGATGCCTTTTTCGGCGATCCGCGGACGGGGGTGGTGCCGGTCGAGCGCTTCCTGTCGGATGCCTATACCGAGGGGGTGCGCCGGCGCATCGACCCGGCGCGCGCCTCTGCTCCCGTGGACTGGGATGAGGGGGAGCACAAGGACACGATCTATCTCACCGTGGTCGATCGCGACCGCAACGCCATCTCCTTCATCAACTCGCTGTTCCACGAGTTCGGCTGCGGCGTCTATGCCGCCGGTGCCGGTGTCATGCTGCACAGCCGCGGCTCGATGTTCCGCACCATCCCGGGCCACCCCAACGCGATCGCACCGGGCAAGCGGCCGCTGCACACGATCATCCCGGGCATGCTCGCCAAGGATGGGCGCGCGGTGATGCCGTTCGGGGTGATGGGTGGCAACTACCAGGCGACCGGCCACGCCAGCCTGATGTCGCGGCTCATCGATGAAGGGCTCGATCCGCAACAGGCGGCGGAAGCGCCGCGCAGCTTCGCGTTTGGCGGCAAGCTGCAGCTCGAAGCGACCATCGCGCCCGAGATCGAGGCCGAGCTCGCGCGCCGCGGCCATGTCATCGAGCGCGTGGTGAAGCCGCTCGGCGGCTGCCAGGCGATTTATATCGACCACCAGCTCGGCGCGCTCATCGGCGGCTCGGAGCCGCGCAAGGATGGCTGCGCGCTGGGGTATTAGCGCCGCGCCCTAGCGGTTGTCCTCGAGCAGGAAGCTGATCTTGCCGTTGACGCGGTAGGTGGTGATCTGGTCGCCTTCGACGATGCATTCGGCGTTCTTGATCCAGAACGAGCGAATGCCGCGCAAGGTCTTCGACGCTTCCTTCACCGCTTCGCGGCACGCGTCGTCGAACCCCTTCGATGATTGCGCAATGACTTCGATCGAGCGGACGATGGGCATGATGGTCCTCCGCTGGGAAATAGCGGAGGGTGCGGCCGGCCGCGCCCTCCGCTCGGAGGTCAACGCTTGAGCGCCCCCGCGCGTGCCATCAGAACGTGTTGCTCAGAGGCTGCATTGGCAGGTCCGATCCCGGCACGCAGCGATAGGTTTCGACCGGCGTGCTGCCTTGCTGCTGGACGCCCGTGAACTCCGCCGTCGCGTTCTGCAGCCGGCAATAGCGCTGCGCCCGGGCATTGGCGTCGGTGACGCTCGCAGCTTCGATGGTGTAGGTCTGCGTCGCGCAACCGGCGAGACAGGCGGCGACGAGCAACAGCGTCAGGCGAGGCATTTATCTTCCCCCTCTGTTGTGATGATAATCGATGCAAGGCGCCAAGGCGAGAGGGGTTCCGTCCGTCGCCCGGGGTTGCAAAGGAGGCAGCATGATCACTGCGGATTTGCGAGGCAAAGCGGCGCTGGTCACGGGCGGCGCTTCGGGTATCGGGCTGGCCACCGTCGAGTTGCTGCTGCTCGCCGGCGCCAAGGTGGCGATGAACCATCTCGCCGATGATCGTCGCGCCCGGACCGAGATCGAGCGCTTTCAGACCCATGGCTATCAGGTCACCGCGGCGCCGGGGGACGTCTCGCGGCCGGGCGAAGCCGAAACCATGGTGACGCGCGCCATCGACCAGCTCGGCGGGCTCGACATCCTCGTCAACAATGCCGGGACGCCAGGCACCACCACGCCCATCGACT
>JASHUO010000682.1 GCA_030039975.1 Alphaproteobacteria bacterium | reverse complement strand
ACCTGCGGGCTAATTGCTGACGACGATGACTTTCTGCGAAGCGAACACGGAGGCGCAAGGCCAATGAAGCTGACCAAAGAGCGATTCCGTGTACTCCGCCCCGTTGCAGTGCTGCGCTGATCACTGCCCCGAAATCACCCGATCTTGCCGTCGCCCCCCGGACAGGGCACCCTCTGCCGCGCACCCTGGTCGGCACGTCACGGGAGGCGGGTCTCATGGCTGCACGAAAGACGTTGAAGCTTCGCATCGATGCCGACAAGTGCCAAGGCCACAATCGCTGCAAGGCGCTGGCGCCAGAACTGATCGTTCTCGACAAGTTCGGCAACGCCCAGCCGGCGGGCGACGGCACCGTTCCGCCGGGGCTCGAGGAGAAGGCGCGGCTAGTCAAGGCGAATTGCCCGGAATTCGCCGTCGACATCGACATCATCGAGGAATGACAGCACGAGGGAGCACGCCATGACCACACGTCCGCCGGTCAGCGACTGGGCCACCGACTGGGACCATCTCGACCGGCAGTGGAACGAGAACCCCTATCCCATCTGGGATCAGCTGCGAAAAACCTGCCCCATCGCCCATACGAACCGCTTCATGGGCGCCTATCTGCCGACGCGCTATGAGGACGTGAAGGCCATCGCCCATGACACAGAGCATTTCTCCTCGCGGCGCGTGGTGCTGCGCGAGATGCGGCCGGAAAACCCCGCGCCCAGCCCACCCATCACGTCAGATCCGCCCTATCACAAGCGGGCAAAGCAGATCCTGCTGCCGCCCTTCACGTCCGACGCGGTGAAGAAGCTGGAGCCCAAGGCACGCGCCACCTGCAACGAGCTCATCGACCGCTTCATCGGCGAGACGAAGGTCGATGCGGCGCAGGCCTATTCCCGCCACATCCCGGTGCGCATCATCGCCTTTATGCTAGGTGTTCCCGAAAGCGACAGCGCGCTGTTCATCGAGTGGATCCACCAAATTCTGGAGGTAGGCATCACCGACGAGACAGCGGTGATGACCGCCGTCCGCGAGATGACGGAGTATTTCGCCGGACATGTGGAGCGCGAGCGGCGCGACGGCGGCGACAATCTTATCGCCGACCTGCTCGCGGTGCGCGAGGAGGGCGAGCCGCTGTCGCAAGACCACCTCCTTGGCACGCTGCGGCTGCTGCTGATCGCAGGCATCGACACCACCTGGAGCGCCATCGGCGCCTCGCTTTGGCATCTCGCCAAGACACCGGCCGACCGCCACCGCCTCGTCGCCCAGCCCGCGCTGATGCCTTTCGCCATCGAGGAGTTCCTGCGCGCCTATGCGCCGGTGACCATGGCGCGCGAGGTGGTCAAGGAGACGAGTGTCGGCGGCTGCCCGGTCAAGCCCGGCAACATGTTGCTGCTGTCGTTTCCCGCCGCCAACCGCGATCCCGCCATGTTCCCGGATGCCGACAAAGTAATGATCGACCGCAAGGAGAACCGGCACGCCGCATTCGGGCTCGGCATCCACCGCTGCGTCGGCTCGAACCTGGCGCGCATGGAGATGACCGTGGCGATCGAAGAGTTCCTGAAGCGCATCCCCGACTTCCACCTCGACCTGTCGCAGGAGGTGGCGTGGTCCGAGGGCACCGTGCGCGGCCCCCGGCGGCTGCCGCTGATCCTCGGTTAAGGTCCGCCGTGGGTCGAACGCTGCCGCGCGGCGCGCAACATGCGAACTTCCGCTGTTGGCACGACTCGGAAGAAGCTGACCGCGAGCACTAGGCCCGCTTTAGTGCGCTCACCCGACTCCGCACGGGAAGCGGGCTATGTCGCGTTCGTGCCAGGAACTGACATGCCCCGCTTGGAGAAGCAGCTAGGCGCATAACAACGAGGTCCGCGCGACTCATTCCGGCGGATCGCCGGGGAAGTACTCCAAGTCTCATACGTGCCCGCTCCCCATCGGGCTGTCCAGCCGCGGGTAGCTGGAGGCTTCCCCACTAGGGTGTGGTACGTTACGGGTTGTCGCCCCGGGAGGGCTGTATGGAGGCTGAGCGGAGACAAATCACGGTCCTGTTCGCTGACGTGGTTGGCTTCACGACCTTTTCAGAGCGGTCGGGGGAGGAAGCGGCTTTCATACTCATGCGGCAGTTGGCGAAGCTGATGGACGAAGCTGTGCGCGAGCAACACGGCGTCGTGCAAGGCTTTACCGGCGATGGAGTGATGGCGGTCTTCGGCGCCCCAATCGCGTTCGAGGACGCGCCGTTGCGGGCGTGTCGCGCAGCCCTGTCGCTGTTGCAAAAGCTGAAGGCCTCTGGAGCGGATCTCGAAGCCAAACATGGGCTACGGCCGCAATTACGCATCGGCCTCAACACCGGGTTGGCAGTGGTTGGCAAGGTGCAGGGCGGCACTGACGCCGCGGTGACCGTTCTCGGCGACGCGGTCAACGTCGCGGCGCGCTTGCAAACCTTGGCGGCACCGGACTCGGTCGTCATGAGCGGAGCGACCTACCGATTGGTACAAGGAATGGTCGAGGCAAGCTTCTCCGGCGAGCACGAGATCAAGGGAAAAGCCGAGCCACAAAGAGTTTATCGGCTCGACGCCCTTCGACAGGGTGCTGCGCGCTTCGAGGCGGCGGTAAGCCGTGGTCTCGGCGCCTTTGTCGGGCGCGAACGCGAGCTCGAGGGACTGGAACGCGGCCTGGCGGAAGCCCGCACCCAACTCCGCGTCATTGATCTCGTGGCCGAACCGGGCATGGGTAAATCGCGCCTCGTGCACGAGTTTCGCCAAACTATCGGGAAGGATCGCGCCTTCGTTCTGTCAGGAAGTTGTTCGCCTGAGGGCCAGCAAACATCGTTCTTTCCACTTATCGAGGTGGTGCGGGGTTCATTCCGGATTGCAGCTGGTGAAGCGGAAACGGACGTGGCGCAAAAGCTTGAGACTGGGCTCACCGTCCTCGGGCTGCACTCCTCTCGAAATCTCGGCCTACTGCTCCATCTGCTTGGCCTCAAAGTACCGGACGGCGCGCTGACGGGGCTGGACGGCGTGCTGATCGGCCTGCGTACGCG
>JASHUO010000681.1 GCA_030039975.1 Alphaproteobacteria bacterium | reverse complement strand
TTCGAGGAGGCGCCGATGCCGAGCGCGCCGGCGCTGGGCGTCGAGAACGTCCCGATCGGCGAGCCCGGTGATCAGGCCGCGGCAGCGGCCGAGGGTGTCGAGCCGCCGCCGCGCCACGTCGCTTCCGCCGAACTGCCGACCCATGAGGTCACGGGGTCGCCCACCAACCCCAAGCGTGGCTGGTGGCGGCGCGTCATCGATCGCTGAACGGGCCGCAAGCGGGAGCCTAACGCGGCCAGGATTTGAGGCGGCGCGCCGCCTCGGCCATCGCTTCGGTCGAGCCGGCGAACGAGATGCGCAAGCTGGCATGGCCGCGCGCGGGATCGAAATCGATGCCGGGCGTGCAGGCGACGCCGATCTCGCGCAGCATGCGGCGGCAGAATTCCGGGCTGTCATTGGTGAGATGCGCCACATCGGCATAGAGATAAAAGGCGCCGTCGGCCGGCGCGAAGCGGGTGAACCCCGCCTTGGGCAGCTCCTCCAGCAGCAGGGCCCGGTTCGCGGCATAGCGCGCGACATTGGCATCGAGCTCGGCGCGGCAGCCAAAGGCGGCGAGCGCTGCGTGCTGCGACAGCGCCGGTGGCGAGATGTAGAGGTTCTGCGCCAGGCACTCGACGGCACGCAGCATGTCTGGCGGCACCACCATCCAGCCGAGGCGCCAGCCGGTCATGGAGAAGTATTTGGAAAAGCTGTTGACCACGATCGCCTCGGCGCTCGTGGCCAGCGCCGTGGCGGCCGGCGCCCCGTAGACGATGCCGTGATAGATCTCGTCGGAGACGAAGCGGATCCCCATATCCCGGCAGTAGCGCGCGAGCGCCGCGAGTTCGTCCGGCGCGATCATGGTGCCGGTGGGATTGGCCGGGCTCGCGACGATGAGGCCGTCGAGGTGCCCCGCATGGGAGCGCAGCAGATCGAGCGTCATCTGGTAGCGCTCGCCAGGGCCGGCAGGAAGCTCGACCGGGACCAGGTCGAGGGCGGTGAGGATGTTGCGATAGGCGGGATACCCCGGCGCCGCCATGCCGACGCGGTCGCCGGGATCGAAGGCGGCCAGAAACCCCAGCAGGAAGGCGCCGGAGGAACCGGTGGTGACGACGACCCGCGCCGGCTCGACGGCAACGCCGTAGGTGTCGCGGTAATGCGCCGCGATCGTCTCGCGCAGCGCCGGCAGACCGAGCGCATCGGTATAGCCCAGCGTCTCGGCGCCGAGCGCCGAGCGCGCGGCGGCAAGGACGGCGGCGGGTGCCGGGGTCGAGGGCTGCCCGACCTCGAGATGGAGCACATCCTCGCCGGCAGCGGCGCGTTCATTGGCGGCGCGCAGCACATCCATGGCGATGAAGGGTGGAACTTGGCCGCGCCGTCCGAGTTTGAGCGCCATGGCGGTCAGAATCCGGTAGCGGTGATTTGACGCGGGCCGCCGCGGTGGCGGAAGGCGGCGTCGGCGAAGGAGGATGGGACGGTGATCTGGCGCATGATATCGCGGGTACTCTGCGTAGTGCTGGCCTCGAGCCTGCTGCTGCGCGCCGCAGAGGCCCATGACGATTCGGGTGGCGGCGGCATCTCCCTGCTGCGCGATGCGGAAATCGAAAGCATGATCCGCACCTGGGCGACGCCGATCTGGCAGGCGGCAGGGCTCGATCCCGCCGCGGTGCACATCTACATCGTCAGCGACCCGGAGCTCAACTCCTTCGTGGCCGGCGGCCAGAACCTCTTCCTCAACAGCGGCACCTTGCTGCGCAGCGAGACCCCGAACCAGCTCATCGGCATCATGGCGCACGAGACCGGCCACATGGCCGGGGGCCATCTCGCACGCTCCGAAGAAGCGATGAAGAACGCGACGATCGAGCAGATCATCACGATCGTCGCCAGTGCCGCGGCCGGGGTAGCGGCCCACAGTTCGGATGCTGCCGCAGCGGGGATGCTCGGCGGCGAAAGCATGGCCGAGCGCTCGTATTTCCGCTTCTCGACCACGCAGGAGGCATCGGCCGACCAGGCGGCGCTCAAGTTTCTCGACCGCACCCATCAATCGGCCCGCGGCCTGCTGCAGTTCTTCGAGATCCTGGAGCAGGAGGAGCTGCTGACGGCCGGGCATCAGGACCCCTATCTGACCACGCACCCGCTCACCTCGGAGCGCATCGAATATGTCCGCGAGCATGTCGAGCATTCGCCCTATTCCAACGTCAAGGATCCGCCGGCCTGGATCGAGATGCACAAGCGCATGAAGGCCAAGCTGCGCGCCTTCCTGCAGCCGCCTTCCGAGACGCTGGCGGAGTACAAGCCCGACGACACGTCAGTGCCGGCGCGCTACGCGCGCGCCATCGCCGACTACCGCGTGCCCGACCTCAAGAAGGCGGTGCCGGAGATCGACGCGCTGATCCGCGATTATCCCCAGGACCCCTATTTCCGCGAGCTCAAGGGCCAGATGCTGTTCGAGAACGGCCATGTCGCCGAAGCCGTCGCGCCCTATGAGGAGGCGGTGAAGCTCAAGCCCGACAACGCGCTGTTGCGCGTCGAAACCGCGCAGGTCCAGCTCGAGACCAACAACCCGGCGCTGGTGCCGCAGGCGCTTCTCAATCTCAACGACGCCGTCCAATTCGAGAACCGCAACCCCGACGCCTGGCATTTCCTCGCCATCGCCTATGGCCGCAGCAACAATATGGGCATGATGGCGCTGTCGCTCGCCGAAGAGGGCATGGCCAACGGCGATTACAAGCAGGCGCGCCAGCAGGCGACCCGGGCGATCCATCTGCTGCCGCCGGGCGTCGAGAAGCAACAGGCGATCGATCTGCAGGGAGATGCCAAGCGCGAGGACCAGGATTGACGGCAATCTGCCCGGGCTGGACCGGTCGTGCGACCCGGTTGTGCCGGCCCGCGCGATGGCCCATCATCCGCTTCCTCCCCGCCTCCCAGCAAGGCCAATCCCCCATGCGTGCATCGTTCCTTCGCTTCGTTCTTGGCTTGTTTCTCGTGCTGCCGCTCGCTGCGCCGACGCGGGCCGACGAGCCGCTGACGCCGGCGCAGAAGGCGCAGGTCGAGAAAATCATCCATGACTACTTCATGGCGCATCCCGACTTCATGGTCGACGTGCTGCACGCCGCCGAGGAGAAGCTGAAGGCGGAGCAGGCCAATGATGCCAAGCAGGCGATCGCGGCCAAGCGCGACGAGCTGCTCCACGATGCGAGCGCGCCGGTGGGCGGCAATCCCAAAGGCGACGTCACCATCGTCGAGTTCTTCGACTACCGTTGCCCCTATTGCAAGGAGGTCGAACCCTCGCTCGAAGCGCTGATCCAGCAGGATCCCAAGCTGCGCATCGTGTACAAGGAATTTCCGGTGCTCGGGCCGGCTTCGGTCTACGCCTCCCGCATCGCCCTCGCCGCGCGCCAGCAAGGCAAGTATGCGGCCTTCCACAAGGCGATGATGGGGACCAAGGGCGAGATCACCGATGATGTGGTGCTCAAGGTGGCGAAGTCAGTTGGCATCGACGTCGAGAAGGCCAAGGCCGATATGAACGCGCCGGAGATCGACGATCTCATCAAGCGCAACTACGCGCTCGCCGATGCGCTCGACATCCAGGGCACGCCCGCCTTCATCATCGGCGATACGCTGATCCCCGGCGCCACCGACATTGCCAAACTGCGCGAGCTCATCGCCGAACAGCGCAAGTCCGGATGAGTGCGGCATGCCGGATCATGCCGCGCTGATCGACGAAATCCGCGCCGTCGCGCTCAACGCGGGTGCGGCGATTCTCGAGGTCTATGCCCAGGATTTCGCCATCGAGCGCAAATCCGACGCTTCGCCCGTGACCCAGGCCGACCACCTCGCCGAGGCGATCATCGTCGCGACACTGCATCGGATCACGCCCGGGGTCGCGGTCGTCGCCGAAGAGCTCGCTGAGGCCGGCGGGCTCCCCGAAACCGCGCCCGAACGCTTCTGGCTCGTCGATCCGCTCGACGGCACCAAGGAGTTCATCGCGCGAAACGGCGAGTTCACGGTCAATATCGCGCTCGTCGAAAACCGGCGGCCGGTGTTGGGCGTGGTGCATGCGCCGGCGCTCGACGTGACCTATTGGGCGGCGGGGGGTCATGCCTTCCGCCGGCGAGGCAGCAGCGCTGCGACGCCGATCGCCGCCCGCCCGGTGCCGAACGAAGGCGCTGTCTGCCTGCACAGCCGCTCGCATGCTGACGAGACCCAACTGGCCGCTTATCTCGCCACCCTGCCCAAGGCGCAGCGGGTTGTGTCCGGCAGCTCGATCAAATTCTGCCTGTTGGCCGCGGGCGAAGCCGATCTCTACCCGCGTTTCGGTCCGACCATGGAATGGGACACGGCGGCAGGACAGGCCGTGCTCGAAGCTGCCGGCGGCAGGGTCACGACACGCGACGGCGCGCCCTTCCTCTACGGCAAGCCCGGCTTTCGCAACTCCGACTTCATCGCCCGCGGGCGCTGACGAAGCGGCCCGCGGCGGGTCAGGCGGCGTTCCGCTGCTCGCAGGACGCCAGCACT
>JASHUO010000068.1 GCA_030039975.1 Alphaproteobacteria bacterium | reverse complement strand
CCGGCTCCTCGACCTCATGAACCAGCGACACGTTCGCTTCGACGGTCTTGGCATCCTCGTCCTCGACGAGGCCGACCGCATGCTCGACATGGGCTTCATCCGCGATGTGAAGCGCATCATCGCGGCGCTGCCGCGCGAGCGCCAGACCTTGCTGTTTTCGGCGACCATGCCCGGCGACATCGCCGAGCTGGCCGAGAGCGTGCTGCGCGCGCCGGTGAAGGTCGAGGTGACGCCCGTCTCGTCCACCGTGGAGCGCATCGATCAGCGCGTCCTCTTCGTCGACGGCGGTGAGAAGCGAGCGCTGCTCGCCGCGGTGCTGCGCGACCCCGAGATCGCCCGCGCCCTCGTCTTCGCCCGCACCAAGCACGGCGCCGACCGCATTGCCCGGGATCTGGAGCGCGGCAAGGTGCGTGCCGCCGCCATTCACGGCAACAAATCGCAGGGCGCGCGCCAGCGTGCGCTCGAGAGCTTCCGCGGCGGTCAGGTGCGCGTTCTCGTCGCCACTGACATCGCCGCGCGCGGCATCGACATCGACGGCATCACGCATGTGATCAATTTCGACTTGCCCAACGTGCCGGAGAGCTATGTCCACCGCATCGGCCGCACGGCGCGCGCCGGCTCTTCGGGCGTCGCGCTCTCCTTCTGCAGCGCCGAAGAGCGCGATCTGCTGCGCGACATCGAGCGACTGACGCGGCGCCGCCTTGCCGTGGTCGAGGACCATCCCTTCGCGCGGCGCGATCGGTCGGCGCCGGCGCCGCAGCCACAGCGCACCGATGCCGCACGGCCGCAGGGCCGCCGCCGGCACAAGCGCTGGCGCCACCAGCGTCCCGGCGCGGACGCGGTGGCACAGCGCGCTCGGGCGTAGGAACCGCCAGGCACGTGATCGCGCCAGCGCCGAAGCGGCGCTCGGCGCGTCGAGTGGGCGTGAAACGCGCGAATCGTGTAAACTGAGGGTCGCGCCGCGGGATCCGGCAAAAGCGCCGAGAGGAACGCCATGTCCCAATCGACCCGAACCGTCCGCACGATGTGCCCGATGAACTGCCACCCGACCCTCTGCGGCATGCTCGTCGAGGTGCGGGACGGCAACGTCGTTGCGGTCAGGGGCGATAAGGACAATCCCGACAGCCGCGGCTTCCTGTGCGTGCGCGGGCAGGCCTCGCGCGAGATCGTCGGCAATCCGAAGCGGCTGTTGCGGCCGCTCCTGCGCGATCGCCGCAGCGAAGACGCCTGGCGCACGGCGAATTGGGACGAGACGCTGGACCGCATCGCCGACCGCATCGCCAAGGCGGGCCGCGAGGCAACCGCGCTGTGGATCGGGCATGGCAGCATCGCCAACAATTACGGCGTTTCCGTCGGCAGCCAGCTCAGTGCCCGTTTCGCCAATCTCTTGGGCTGCCAGTATTGGAGCCCGTCGATGGTCTGCTGGGGGCTCGGTGGCTTCGGCATCGGCCTCACCGGCGCGCTCCAGATCAACACCAAGGAGGACATGGCGGCAAATTCCGAGCTGATCGTCATGTGGGGCGCCAACCTCGCCAGCCAGCCCAACACCGCGCGGCACCTCATCGCCGCCAAAAGGCGCGGCGCCCGTATCGTGACGATCGACGTGCGCCAGACCGAAGCCGCCGCCCAGTCGGACGAATTCTTCGCGATCCGTCCCGGCAGCGACGCCGCCCTCGCTCTCGCGATGATGCACGTCATCATCGGCGAAGGCCTCTGCGATGCCGACTTCATCGCCGAGCACACGCTCGGCTTCGACGAGCTCGCGCGGCACGTCCGGTCATTCTCGCCGGAGTGGGCGGCGCGCGAAACCGGGATCGCTGCCCCCCGCATCGCCGCCTTCGCGCGCGACTACGCCCGCATAAAGCCGGCGATGATCGTGCTTGGCGGCAGCTCCCTGCACAAGGGCCGGAACGGCTGGCAGGCTGCGCGCGCGGTTGCGTGCCTGCCGGCGCTCGTCGGCGCCTACGGGATCGCCGGCGGCGGGCTGGGTCCGCGTCACGCCGCGCTCGCGCATGGCGGCGGCTTCGCAACCGTGGCGGCAGCCGAGCGCCGCCCGCCCGGCCGCTATGTACCGAACCAGATGTCGGAGATCGCGGCGGCGCTCGGTGACGGGCGGATTCGCGTGCTGCTGATCCTCGGCAGCAACATGCTGTCCTCCTATGCGGAGGCGGGACAGATCGCGGCGGCGCTCGACCAGCTCGACCTCGTCGTCGCACACGATCTCTTCATGAACGAGACGATCCGCCGCTTCGCCGATGTCGCGCTGCCCGGCACGGCCTGGCTCGAAGACATCGGCTGCAAGGCAACGCAGACGCATCTCTATCTTACGGAACACGCGCTGGCGCCGGAGGGCGAGGCACGCCCGATGCAGAACCTGCTGCGCGGCCTCGCCGAGCGGCTCGGGGTCGCCGATTTCTACCCCTGGGCATCGCACGAAGACCTGCTCGATGCGATCCTCGATTGCCCCGCGACCGGCCGGGCGACGGTCGCAACCTTGCGCGCCGCTGGCGGCATCCTGCCGCTCAAGGTATCGCACATTGCCTATCCCGACCGCCGGTTCGACACCCCCTCGGGGAAGATCGAATTCGTCTCGGCGCGCGCCGCGGCGGCCGGCCTGCCGGCGCTGCCGATGCACGATGCGCAGCCGCCGCGCGATGCGGGCGCCTATCCCCTCGCTCTCTGCCACGGGCGGACGTTGACGCAGTTCCACGCCTTCTACGACCACGGCCAAGCCTTGCCGTTGCTGGCCGAACGCGATCCGGAGCCGCGGCTGTGGATATCGCCCGCCGACGCGGCGGCGCGCCGGCTTTCCGAGGGTGATGCGATTCGCGTCCACAATGAGCGCGGTGAGTTCTGCGCAAAGGCGCATCTGACCGATCGCGTACCGCCGGGCGTCGTGTGGATGCGCGACGGCTGGCCGGACCTCAACCGCGTTACGTCAGGCGCGCCGGTGCTGCCGCAAGCGGCGCTCGGGATTTTCCATTTCACGGTTGGCCAAGCCGATTACGGCGCCATGGTCGAGGTCGCGACAGCCTGACGCGACGTGGGAGATCGCGGTAAAGCCCTGTTGGACGCCGCGTTCCTGTCGGTGACAAATCAAGTTGTCCGGTTTTGGTGACAAGTGAGTTGTCCGCTTCGTTCCTGATTTGATCGCCGGGGGCATGCCCCCGGCGATCAAATTTCGCGGCGTGGAAGCGTGTCACGCCGCTTTGCTCGCTTGGCTGGTCGGCTTGCCGTCTGGGCCGTAGCGGCCGATGCAGCGTGGGCCATAGAACAGGCCGATCTCGCCGCTGACATAGCGCCGCACTTTGACCGTGGCCCTGACAAAATGCCGCCTCAGCGGCGACGGCTCGATTTGCAGCTTCAAGCGCTCGAATGCGACGGTGTTGTCGCGGTCGACAACGCGCTCCTCCTCGCGGCAGAGGATCTCGTCGAGATCGTCGCGGGTCCAAGCCATGAACGCGCTTCCCGCCTCGCCCGCCTCGACCATGAAGCGGCGGTTATGCGCCGGCAGATAGGTGTCGCGAATGAAGCGATTGGCCGTCTCGATGTCGTCGACCCCGGCATCCGCCAACTCCTTCACCAACCGGTCCTGAAGCGTCTCGAACATGCGCTCCGAGCGCCCCCGCGCCTCGGGCGAGTAGGCGGCGATGTGCCGGATGCCGAGCCGCTCGAGCGCCCGCCCGACCTCGCTCAGGACGGTCTTGGAAACCGGCTCGCCGGCCTTGGGCGTGTGGAAATAATGGCTGCCCCGGTCGGTGTAGAGCGAGCAGAACAGACCGCGCTTCAAGATGACGTCCCGCAGGCCCAGAAAGCTCGACCACGTGCCTTCCTCCTCGACCAGGAACATCGAGTAACTCTCGCTCGTCGCGTCGTCCATCGTCACGATCAGATCAATCGAGCGACCCAACCCCGGCAGCCACAAATGCCGCGAGCCGTCCTGGTGCAGCATCAGCCCGGGCACCGGCTTGCGCGGTCGCTTCTTGCGATGCGCACCGCGCCGAGGCGCCGCCCGCACCAGGCCCGAGGCCTGCAGCACGCTCTTGGTCCAGCCGTAGCTGGCCGCCAAGCCGTGCTGCGCCACCGCGCGCTCATGGAAATGCTTCACTGTCCATCCCTGATACCGATCCCGGTACAGCGCCACGATCCGATCGACCTCGTCCGCCGCAATCCGATGCGGGCTCACTTTCCCAAGCCGCCGATCCAGCAGCCCCGATGCCCCCTCATCATCGAACCGACCACGCCAGCGCCGGAACGTCCGCTCCGAAACACCAAGCCATTCCGCCGCCTCCGCCGAGCTCAAGCGGCCCCGCTGGAACCGGTCATACACATCCTCAAACTTCATCTCCCGAAGTCCTTGCAGCACCTCTGTCCGTCTCATCCCCGCCCCTCCCAAGAGCGGTTCTAAAACCGGACAGATCACTTGCTACATAGACCGGACAGATCACCTGTTACCGACAAACTGTGAAGCATTTGTTGCAGCGCATAGCCCCCACGACTACCGTGCAGTGCGATGATGAGAACCTTTGCCGGAACGACAGCGGCAAACCATACAATGGCTGTCGAAGGGGGCGAGATGCAGTCGGAGACTTTCCGCTTACAAGCGGAGCGGTGTAGGCGTCTAGCAAAGTCCATCTACAACTCGGAAGTCGCTGCCAATTTGGAGGCTTACGCGCGAGAGCTAGAGCTTCGCGCTGCTGCATTGGAAGTCTCCTTCCATGGCATCTTCAGCGATCTGGCGGAAAGCCGAACTTCGCTCCGCTAAGCGTTCCTTTCGCTTATCCGCGGCACAAACAAGCCTTCATCGAGGCCGCAAAACGAGCCGGGTCTCATGATCGGCGGTTTCTGCCCGCGTCGCCTTGCGCCGATTTTCAACCCACGCGAGGGACGCTTGCGCCACGATGGGCCGCTCTCCACCTCACGTAAAGCGACGACAGGCAACGATGCGGCGGTCAGGCACACGCGGCGTAGCGCGACCAGCTAAGACAGAGCAGCGTGGCCCAGAGGCCGCGCGGGCGTTCACCCGCATGACCGTGGGTGTGACGGCAGCGCAATTGCGTGACGAAGCGCTTCGACAAGGCCGAGCAGCAGTAAAGGAAACTGATTCGCTTTATCGGCTATTGCTTGAAGCTCGCGCACTTCGGTTAGCACTCACTGCAAAGATGATTGAGGGGAGGACTCGGCAGCGCCGAACCTCACGCCACAGGCGCAGCCCAAACGATTCGTGAGATAACCGCGTCGGCATCGAGGTTGTGCTTTCCCGAGCGGTAGCGAGCGGCAACTGCGCGGGAATGAGGAGACGAAAATCGGTATAAGAATACACCCATTTCCGTCACTTGTTGCCAACTCCTGACGCAACACAGAACTCTCGGCGCTAGACAAATCCCACCATCGAGCGCCGCCAGTTCTTCCGCCGTT
>JASHUO010000680.1 GCA_030039975.1 Alphaproteobacteria bacterium | reverse complement strand
TCATTCTGCTGATCGGCATCGTCAAGAAGAACGCCATCATGATGATCGACTTCGCCCTGGAGGCGGAGCGCAACGAGGGCAAAAGCTCGCTCGAATCGATCCACCAGGCCTGCCTGCTGCGGTTCCGGCCGATCATGATGACGACGATGGCCGCGCTGTTCGGCGGCCTGCCGCTGGCGATCGGGACGGGCGCCGGCTCCGAGCTGCGCCGGCCGCTGGGCATCGCCATCGTCGGCGGCCTGCTCGTCTCGCAGTTCCTAACCCTCTACGCGACACCGGTCATCTACCTCTATCTGGACCGGATTGCGCATTGGTCGGGCTCCCGGAGGCAACGCACCGGTGCTGCGGTCGCGGTGCCGGGTGAATGACGATCAAAGCGTCCCAGCCGGCGAGCAGCGAAGCGACGTGGCCGCAGCAAGCGCATGAAGCGGCGCGGTATCGCACGGATTGCGCGCGGAGCGACGACGTCGGCCAGATGCTGGGCACGCTGCTTCATGACGCGTCGCGGCTGATGCGACGCCGCTTCGTCCAACGCGCGCGGGCGGAGAAATTGCCGCTGAACCGCTCGCAAGCCGCGGCGCTTCTCGCCCTCGCCCGCCGGCCGGGAACGAGCCAGGCGGCTTTGGCGGCGCGACTCGACATTGCACCCATCACGCTGGTGCGGCTGCTCGACGGCCTGCAGAAGGCACGCCTGATCGAGCGGCGCCCCCATCCCACGGATCGCCGCAAGCGGATCCTGTGGCCCACGGACACCGCCGATATGGTACTGCGGCACATTCGCGCGATCGCCCGGGCGGTGGAACGGGAAGCCCTGGCCGGGTTCCATGCCGACACGCGGCTGGAACTGACGAGCGCGCTCGTCCAAGTCAGAGACAACCTCATGCTCGCCACGCGGCGCAGACCGACGCGCTCCACGGCCGCAGCCCGCTTGCAGCCATCGCGGCGACGGCAGAAGAGCCACGAAACGGCGTCGTGATGGCGATGACGGCAGGAGACTCATGATGGCACGCACATTGCCGAGCCTTGGCGACCAGCCTGGTCCGGACGGGCCGGCATCCGTCCGGACGACGTCGTTCGCCCTGCTGTTGCTGATCGCGACATGCCTCTCTGGCTGCGACCTCGGACCGGACTACCGGCGCCCCGCTGTCGCCGCACCCGCGGCCTGGCGCGAGGCCCAGGGACCCGGAACCTGGCCTTCGGCGGCTTGGTGGCAAGGCTTCGGCTCGCAGGAGCTCGATACGCTGATCGCGCAAGCGCAAAGCGCCAACTATGATCTTGGGGCCGCGATCGCGCGGGTCCGCGAGGCGGACGCCCAGGTCCGCATCGCCGGAGCGGCCTTGCTTCCCTCGGTAGCAGCCACCGCCGGGGTCTCCAGTCAGCAGGTCCTGGCCACGGGGTCGGGAACGAAGGTCAACTACACCGCCTATTCGATCGCTCCAACCGCCTCCTATGAGGTTGATTTCTGGGGCAAGAATTCGGCCGCGCTCCAATCCGCGAAAGCCTCCGCGACCGCCAGCCGGTACGACCAGGGGGTTGTCGACCTTACCGTGGTGACGAGCGTGGCGAATACCTACTTCCAAGTGGTCGCGTTCCAGGATCGCCTGCGCGTCGCACAGCAGAATCTTGACAACGGCGAAAACGTGCTTCGCGGCATCGAAGCGCAGCAGCGAGCCGGAACCGCCACAGAGCTCGACGTCGCTCAGCAACAGACCGTCGTTGCGGGGTTGCGCGCCGCGATCCCGCCGCTGCAGCAGCAGCTGGTTCAAAACATCAACGCGCTGGCTATTTTGGTCGGGGAGCCGCCCGAGCAAGTGACCGTGCCCGAGAGCTCCCTGACGGCGCTTGCCATTCCGTCCGTCGCACCGGGCTTGCCGTCTGAGCTTCTGACCCGCCGCCCGGACGTCCAGGAGGCTGAAGCGGACCTGGTTGCCGCCAATGCGAACATCAAGGTGGCGCGCGCACAGTTCTTTCCCGATGTGACGCTCACCGCGGCCGGAGGCTTCGAGAGTATGGCGCTGTCGACGCTGTTCACGCCGGCCGGAGGCATCTACAGCCTGGCGGCGTCGGTCACCCAGCCGATTTTCGAAGGCGGGGCGCTGGAAGGGCAGCTGCAATTGTCCCGGGCGCGCTACGACGAGCTCGTCCAGGATTACCGGAAAGCGGTGATCTCGGCCTTCGGCGATGTCGAGAATGCTCTCATCGCGACGCGCAAGACCGACGAGCAGCAGGTCGCGCAGGCAGATACCGTTGCCAAGGCGCGCCGCGCCTTCGACATTTCCGAGGCCCAGTACCGCGGCGGCACGGTCACTCTGCTCACGGTTCTCAACACCGAAAACGCGCTGTTCCCGGCGGAAGATACCTTGGTGCAAGACAGGCTTGCTCGGCTGCAGGCGATCGTCAGCCTGTTTCAGGCGCTCGGCGGTGGCTGGGAAAATCGCGGGCGCCTGTCATAGCTCTCAACGCTTGCTATGGTGGGACGCGCCGCTCGCGCTTTGCGCAGCCGTCGCGCGTGGGTATTCCCGTGGTGTCGAGAATGCAGGGATCAGAATTCGCCGAGCTCGCCGCTTTCATCGCCATTGCGGACCACGGCAGCTTCGTCAAGGCGGCGGGAATTCTCGGCATCTCGACATCGACGCTCAGCAAAACGATACGGACGCTCGAGGAGCGTCTGGGCGTCCGCCTGTTCAACCGGACCACGCGCAGCGTTGCGTTGACCGAAGCAGGGGAGCATCTGAAAGCAAGAGTGCGTCCGGCGCTCAGCCAGCTCGGCGACGCGGTCGAAAGCGTGAACGCCTTTCGCGATGCACCGGCCGGCCTGTTGCGCCTCAACGTATCGAATCTCGCCGCGACCATGGTGATCGCGCCCATACTCGCCGGCTTCGCCACCGCCTTTCCGGAGATCAAGCTCGAGGTCAGCGTCGAAGGCGGCTCGGTCGACATTGTCGAAGGCGGCTTCGACGCCGGCATCAGGCGCGACCGGCGGATCGAGCAGGACATGATCGCCGTGCGCATCACCCGCGAATCCCGTTTCGTCGCCGTTGCGTCGCCCGAGTATCTGGCGAAGCATCCGCGACCCCAGACGCCGCAGGAGCTGCGCGCTCACAATTGCATACGGTTTCGCATGCCTGACGGTACGATCTCGCCCTGGGAGTTCGAGCGAAACGGCAAAAAGCTGGTTCCCCCCGTCGACGGCTCCCTCCTCGTCAACAATATCGATCTGTTGCTGCGCAGTGCGCTGGACGGCGTTGGAATCGGCTTTTTGCTTGAAACCTATGTTGCGGCTTTCATCCGCGAAGGTCGTCTGACGCCGATTCTGGAGGCGTGGTCACCGCGCTTCTCGGGCTGGCACATCTATTACCCCAGCCGCCGGCAGATGCGCACGCCGCTGAAGGCGTTCATCGAGTTCGTTCGCAACACGCCCCTGCTCTCTTGAGCGTCGAAGCGAACCGGCGTCAGCGCCGCAGCACGAAATCCTGCCAGGGCCGGCGCTGCTCCCAACCTTCGCGCTCGAGCTCGGGGGTGAGCGTCTCGATCTGCGGATAACCCAAACAGAAATAGCCGAGGAAGATCCACTCCGGCGGCACGTCGAGCGCGCGGATCACGTCAGCCCGATCGAGGATCGACACCCAGCCGAGGCCGAGTCCTTCGGCGCGCGCCACCAGCCAGAGCGTGTG
Source organism: Alphaproteobacteria bacterium (assembly GCA_030039975.1). Classification (GTDB taxonomy): domain Bacteria; phylum Pseudomonadota; class Alphaproteobacteria; order ATCC43930; family CGMCC-115725; genus DAHUYF01. The sequence continues at coordinate 1,836 of JASHUO010000680.1, read as the reverse complement.
GATCGCCATCACCGCGGAATACTCCGCCATCTCCGGCATGGTGCGGCGGCCGAGGCCGTGGCCTTGCGCCGTGCCGCGATCGGCGAAGACGGCGAGCTGCACCGGCGCCTCGTCGAGCCCGGCGAGCTTCAGGCAGGCATAGCGCTGCGCCCGCTCGCCGGCATAAGCGGCGAGCGCGTCGGCATTGCTGCGCTCGAAATTGGCCCTCACCGCAGCGCGGCGGGCGGCGTCCTCCACCAGCACGAAGCGCCAGGGCTGGCTCAAGCCGACGGAAGGGGCGAGGCTCGCCAGCTCGATGAGGCGCTCGACCGTGCCCGGCGGCAGGGGGTCGCGGCGGAAACGGCGAACATCCCGCCGCCAGCGAATCAGCTCGCGCAGCTCATTGCGAAACGCCTCATCGAACCCGGTCATCGCTTGCCGCGCGCGTCCACCGGCCAGATATCGACGAGCGTGTCGCCGCGCACGAGGTGATAGACATCGTGCAGGTTGACGGTGGGATCGCAATGCGGCGTCACGCATTCGAGGATCGCGCCGAGCGGCGGCCGTGGCGCGCCCGGCGGCAAGATCAGCTTGCCATGCTCGTCCCCGAAGAACTCGTAGCGGCTGCCCGGCGGCGCGCCCGCTGCCGGCTCCGGCGCCGGCCCGTCGGTGGCAAAACATTTGAGCCCGGCATCGCAGGTGACATAGCCCGGCGCATTGACGCTCACCACCGAGGTGGCGACGAAGAGCGCCGTTTCGAAAGGCGCCGCGTTGCGGCCGTCTTTCAGCGCGCGGAGATAATCGACATCCATGAAGATATAAGAGCCGACCTGCAGCTCGGTCAGGATGCGCGCCTCGGGATCGAGGTCGAAGGTGCCGGTCCCGGCGCCGCTGACGATGGGCACGGCGATGCCGGAGTCGCGGAGCCGTCGCAGCATGCCGCCGAGCCGCTCGAGCTCGGCAAGCGTGCGGGCGCGGCGCTCGGCGCGGCGCGCGATGTGCTGCAGATTGCCGGAATAGGATTGGATGCCGCGAAACTCGAGCCCTTCGGCCGCGATGGCGGCGCGCGCCAGCCGCACCAGCTCCGCCTCATCGGCGCAGCCGGTTCGGCCATGGCCGGCGGAGAAATCGACGAGCACCGCGAGCGGCCGCCCGGCGGCGCCGGCGGCGCGATCGAGCGCAGCGAGGTTCTCGGGGTGATCGACGACGACGCTCAAACCGCGCTCGGCCCGCCGATGGAGCGCCATCAGCCGCGCGACCTTGGGCGGCGTCACCACCGGCGAGGTGATGTGCACGCCGGGCAGGCCGCCATCGACCATCGCCTCGGCCTCGCCCAAGGTGGCGCAGCAGATGCCGAGCGCCCCCGCCGCCACCTGCATCCCGGCGATGCGCACCGATTTATGCGTCTTGGCGTGGGGCCGCAGCGCGACCCCCGCGGCGCGCGCGGCAGCCGCCATCGCGGCGATGTTACGCTCGAGCGCGTCGAGATCGACGATGAGTGCCGGGGTATCGAGAGCGGAGCGGCTGCCCGCTCGGCCGATCAGCGCCTCATTGGGTCCCAATCCCGCCATGCGGCGCATCATCGCGCGCGAAGGCGGCCTTGTCGACCTCGCGCAGATGGCAAGCGACGAATTGCCCCGGCCGCAGCTCGCGCATCTCCGGCTCCTCGACTCGGCAGCGCGCCTCGGCATAGGGGCAGCGGGTATGGAAGCGGCAGCCCTTAGGCGGATTGATCGGGCTCGGCACATCGCCCGAGAGGATGATCCGCTCGCGCTTCTCATCGGGGTCCGGCACCGGCACGGCGGAGAGCAGCGCTTCGGTATAGGGATGGAGCGGCGCGCGGAAGAGCGTGTCGCG
>JASHUO010000679.1 GCA_030039975.1 Alphaproteobacteria bacterium | reverse complement strand
TCGAGAAGTAATCGGCGATGTTGGGCACGAATTCGATGAAGATGGCGCCGAAGAAGGCGCCCGTCATCGAGGCGAGGCCGCCAACGACGACGCCGACCAGGAATCTGACGGAAAGAAAGAAATCGAAGCTGTCCGGCGAGACGAATTGCGCCAAGAGCGCGCCAAGCGCGCCGGCGATCCCGGTATACATCGCCGAGACGCCGAAAGTCATCGATTTGTAGCGCGCCGTATCGATGCCCATCGTCGCGGCGGCCAAGGGATGGTCGCGGATCGCCACCAGCGCCCTGCCGGTTCGGCCGCGCAGCAGGTTCCACGCGACGATGAAGAGCGGAATCGTCCAGAGCAGACAGAAGAAATAGAGCCATTGATCGGCGCGGAGCGGCAGCCCGTCGGGTGCATCGGGCGCGGTGATGACGATGCCCTGCACGCCGCCGGTGAGGAAATCGAAATCCTTGTATTTGAGCAGCTGCGGCGTCGCGATCGCGAGCGCGAAGGTGGCGAGGGCGAGGTAGTGCCCTTCGAGGCGCAACGCCGGCAGGCCGAACAAGAAGCCGACGATGAAGCAGGTTACGCCCGCCATCGGGATCGTCGCCCAATAGGGAATGCCGGTCTTGTCCAGCAGGATCGCCGTCGTGTATGCGCCGATCGCGTAGAAGGCGCCATGGCCCAGCGAGAACTGTCCGTTATAGCCGGTGAGGATGTTGAGGCCGAGCAGCGCCACGGCGTAGACGATCACCTGAGTGGCGAGCAGCAGCTGATAGCTGCTGATGATGAAGGGCAGCACGCAGGCGGCGGCGAGCACGGCGGCGAGGCCGATGATCTGCCAGGCGCGAAGGCTGAGCCCGGCGAAGAGCGGCGCGGTGGCACTGGTGGCGGGACGCGAGGTTTCGAGAGTTGCCATGGTTCAGACCCGCGTCACGATGGGGCGACCGAAAAGGCCGGAGGGTTTGATGACGAGAATGCCGATGATGATTACCAGCGCCACCGTGACCATCAACTCGGTACCGACGAGGTAGGCGCCGGCGATATTCTGCAGCACGCCGACGATGAAGCCGCCGAGCACCGCGCCCCAGGGATTGTCGATGCCACCGAGCAGCGCGCCGGCAAAGCCGTAGAGCAGGACGCTGAACATCATGTAGGGATCGAGATAGATCACCGGCGCGGTCATCATCCCGGCGACGGCACCGATGAGGCCGGCAAGCCCCCAGCCGAGCGCCAGCATCCAGCCGACGCGCACGCCGCAGAGCCGGCTCGACACTGGGTTCTCCGCCGCGGCGCGCATGGCAAGGCCGAGCGGGGTGAAGCGAAAGAAGACGAAGATGAGCGCCAGCATCACGAAGGTCACGAAGATCATGCCGACTTCATGCGGCGAGAGATAGGGACCGCCATACCAGGCGTCGGATGGGAAGGGACTCGGAAAGGGCTTGATAGTGTAGTCGAACAGCGCGCCCGAGAGCGAGTTGATGATCAGCAGCAGACCGATAAAGACGGCAATGACGCTGAGCACCGGCGCCTTGTAGAACGGGCGCACGATAATGCGCTCGATGGCGACGCCGAGGACGAAGGCGAAGAGCAGCGTGAGCAGGAAGGCGACCCAGTAGGGAAAGCCGATCGTGATCATCTTCCAGGCCATATACGTCGAGAAGGTCGCCATCTCACCCTGGGCGAAGTTCACGTGATGCGTCGACTGGTAGATCATCACCAAAGCCAGCGCGACGCTGGCATAGATGCCGCCCGTGGCGAAGCCGGAGAGCACTTGATGCAGGAAGGCTTGCATGTCGGCTCCTCGTTCGCTCCTAATATCCGAGATAGGCGCGGCGCACGGATTCGTCGCTGCCGATGGTCGCCGCCGGGCCGCTCAGCATGATGCGGCCGGTTTCCAGCAGATAAGCCTCGTTGGCGAGCTCGAGCGCGATATTGGCGTTCTGCTCGACGAGTAGCATGCTCATGCCTTCCTGCTCGTTGATGGTGCGCAGGATGCGAAAGATCTCCTGCACCACGAGCGGCGCCAGGCCGAAGGAGGGCTCGTCGAGCAGCAGCAGCTTCGGCCGCAGCATCAGCGCGCGCGAAATCGCCAGCATCTGCTGCTCGCCGCCCGACAACGTACCCGCCTGCTGGCGCCGGCGCTCCTTGAGGCGCGGGAAATAGCCGTAGACGAGCTCGAAATCCTGCGCCACGCGCGCATCGCGCCGGGTGTAGGCGCCCAGCCGCAGATTCTCTTCGACGCTGAGGCTGACCAAAGTGCCGCGCCCATCCGGCACATGGCCGATGCCGAGGCGGACGATGTCCTCCGTCGCCTTGCCGTCGATGCGGCGGCCTTCGAAGCGAATCTCGCCGGATACGCGCACCATCATGTTGCAGAGCGCGCGCAAGGTCGTGGTCTTGCCGGCGCCATTGGCACCGAGCAGGGTGACAATGCCGCGCTCGGGCACGCTGAGATCGATCGATTGCAGCACCCGCGTCGGCCCATAGGCGGCCGAGAGGCCGCGCGTCTCGAGAATCGCGGTCACAGCTCGCCCCCGAGATAGGCCTTGATCACCTCGGGGTTGCGCTGCACCTCTTGCGGCGAGCCGTCAGCGATCTTGCGGCCGAAATCGAGCGCCACGACCTTGTCCGACACCTTCATGACGAGGTTCATGTGATGTTCGACGAGCAGCACGGTGACGCCGAGCCGGTCGCGGATCGAGCGGATGAGCTCGCGCAGCTGCTCGACCTCTTCGTGATTGAGCCCGCCGGCCGGCTCGTCGAGCAGCAGCAGCTTGGGCTCGCTGGCCAGGGCGCGCGCCAGTTCAACGCGCTTTTGCGTGCCGAAGGGCAGCGCGCTCACCGGCAAATCGGCGACGGCGCCGAGATCGAGCGTCTCGATCAGCCGCAAGGTGCGCTCGCCGAGCCGCCGCTCTTCGCGTGAGACGAAGGGCAGGCGCAGCGCATTGGCGAGGAAGCCGCCGCGCGCGCGGCAATGGCCGCCGATCATGATATTGTTGCGCACCGTCATGGTGCGGAAGAGGGCGAGGTTCTGGAAGGTACGGCCGATGCCGAGCGGCGCGATCGTGTGACGCGGCTGGTCGAGCAGCTTCCTGCCCTCGAAGAGGATGGTGCCGGTATCGGCATGATAGAGCCGGCTCAGCACGTTGAAGAGCGTCGTCTTGCCGGCGCCGTTGGGGCCGATCAGGCCGCAGATCTGGCCGTTGGCGACGTTGAAGGAAACGCCGTCCAGCGCGACGATGCCGCCGAAGCGGACCGAAAGGCCGTCGATGCTGAGGAGCGGCCCTGCCGCGCCATTGGCGCCGCGGGCGCTCACGACGGATCCGAGCGGGTCGGGTAAACCCGGCCCGCGCCCTGGGGGCGCACGAATCCTGTCTCCAAACCGACCTCCCTTACCCCGCTTCTCGGCAGCATGCCGGCTCCGGTTTAGGGTAGCGCCCCCAAAATCGGGACGGACGCCGCCCTTCCGCCGCTTGTCATCACGGCCCGAGAAAAATATCTGCAATCGTCGAGCCGTCAAAGCTTTTTGCGAAAAACTTTTCGCGAGGGGGCGGGGAGCCTGCCCTCGGGCGCCGGTATCTCGCATACCAGGCGGAGGGGCTGTTATGATGGCCGCCGCCGCCGCAACAGGAAGCGCCGCAATGGGCCTCGCCGTCGCCATCCAGATGGACCCGATCGAGACCATCAATATCGATACCGATTCCACTTTCGCGATCGCGCTCGAGGCGCAGGCGCGCGGCCACGCTCTCTATCATTACTTGCCGCGCGCGCTGGCGTTGCGCGATGGGCGCCTCACCGCCCGGGGGCGGCCCTTGGAGGTGAAGCGCGAGCACGGCCGGCATTACCGGCTCGGCGCCGAGACCACGCTCGACCTTGCCACGATGGACGTGATCCTGATGCGCCAGGACCCGCCCTTCGACATGGCCTATATCACGGCGACGCATCTCCTCGAGCATGTGCGCGACGAGGTGCTGGTGCTGAATGATCCCGTCAGCGTGCGCAACGCGCCGGAGAAGCTGTTCGCTACCCATTTCCAAGGGCTGATGCCGCCGACGCTGATCACCGCCGATCGCGACGAGATCCTGGCCTTTCGCCGCGAGCATCGCGAGATCATCCTGAAGCCGCTGTTCGGCAATGGCGGCGCCGGCGTCTTTCACCTGCTGCCTGAGGACGACAATCTCAATGCGCTGCTCGAGCTGTTCACGCAGCTCTACCGCGAGCCGATCATCGTGCAGCGCTATCTGCCGGAAGTTCGTCAGGGCGACAAGCGCATCATCCTCATCGAAGGCGAGCCGCTGGGCGCGGTGCTGCGCGTACCGCCCGCCGGCGAAGCGCGCGCCAATCTTCATGTCGGCGGCAAGGCGGTGAAAACGACGCTGACGCCGCGCGAGCGCGAGATCTGCGCCGCCATCGGGCCGGCGCTGCGCGAGCAGGGGCTGGTCTTCGTCGGCATCGACGTCATCGGCGATTATCTCACCGAGATCAACGTCACTTCGCCTACCGGCATCCAGGAGATCGATCGGCTCGACGGCGCCAAGCTGGAAGCGCGGGTGTGGGATGCGATCGAGGCGCGCTTTGCCGCGCGCGGCCGCCCTTCGGCCTGAATGGTTAATTGATATAGCGATTAATTACATATCACCGATTGAAGTGGGCCACCAGTCGGGGTAAGTTGTTCCCTCAGGAAAGGCGCCCTTTATGGTAGAAACCTACGCCACACAATGGGCGAGGGTAGAGGGCCTGGGATCACGTCCGGGTACGGAGGTCTAACTGAGATGACACAATCGAAAGCAGAAGCGGTTGCCACGGATCAGCGGCGCAAGCCGCGCAAGCGGCGCGCCAATCATGTCGACCTGTCGGTCGGCAGCCGGCTCCGGCAAGCGCGGCTTCTCGCCGGCGCGAGCCAGGAAGATGTCGGCACCGCGATCGGCGTGAGCTTCCAGGCGGTCCAGAAATATGAGAATGGCGAGAACCGCCTCTCCGCCGGCCGGCTCGCCGCTGCGGCGAAGTTCCTCGGCGTGCCCATGTCCTTCTTCTTCCAGGACGACAGCGAGCCGCACGTGGCGACCGATACGGCCGGCTTCACCTCCAAGGAGATCGAGCTGGTGCGCCACTTCCGCGCCATCCGCAGCGACGACATGCGCGACCATCTGCTGCGGCTCACGCGGATCATCAGCGAGCAAAATCTCGGCGCGCGCTGATCGCGCCGGGTGGCGGCGCCCTGATTTCGCCGTCAAACCCTGCTCATGACAGCGTCCCCGGCGCCGCGCCGGGGACGCTTCTTTTTTCTGATGGTGACGTGGCGACCATGCCATTTGGGATCATATAGGGTCCAATCGGGGTTATCGCTACATTTCATGGCGCCGCGCCGGCAAGGGCGCTATGATTGGCCTAAAGCTGTTCTGGAACCGGCAGCGGCGGCATGAAGCGCAGCAGATACGTAACAGCCGAGAGCCGCGGCCCGTCGCGGCGCCAACCAGGGCGCCGCCGCGGGCGCCGCGTCGACACGCTGATCGGCAAGCGGCTGCGCGAGGCGCGGCTGCTCGCCGGCGCAACGCCGCAGCAACTCGCCACCGCGCTCGGCGTCAGCGCGCAGGCGGTGCAGAAATACGAGACCGGGGCTCGGCGCCTGACGGCGGCGCGGCTCGCCGCGGCGGTCAAGTTCCTGGGCGTGCCAATGTCCTTCCTGTTCAAGGAGGACGCTTCATCGACGGTGACGATGGAGGATGCCGGGCTCACCGCGCTCGAGATCGAGCTGGTGCAGCTGTTCCGCGCCATTGCCGATGACGGTCTGCGTCAGCGCGTGCTGCGTCTCGCCAAAGCGGCGAGCGAGGCGGCATGCCCGGAGGAATGAGCGGCAGGGCGTATCCATGGCCGAGGGCATTCTCATCGACGAGCGAGGACGGCGCTGGCCAGACCGGTCCTGGGAGCTCGTGCGGCGCTTGGGCCGCTTCGATCCCCGGCTCGAGCTCTCGACCTTTGCCGTGCGCGAGCGCGGCTTCATCCATATCCGGTCGCAGGAGAACGGCGCGCGCGTCGCCTTATGTGCCGGCAGATTCGGTTTGGAGGCGCTCGCCGGGGCGCTCTACGAGCTGAAGGAGCGGCACTTCCCGCGCATCATTCTCGCCATGCTGGTCGAGGATGAGTGGTTCTACGAGATGCTCGGCAGCGCCTGGGAATTTGCCGAGCGCGCCGAGCATCTCCTCGCTGGCGGCGGTGTGACGGAGCTCCATCCCTGGCTCGCCGCAGAGCGCGACCTCGCCGCGCTCGATCTGCCCGTCTTCTCGTCGCTGCGGCCGATCGTCGAGCTGTGGCGCACGCTTCGCGGGCGCTTGCCGGCGGAGTCCGGTGCCTTCGTCGCAAATGCGGGTCTGCTCGATCGCATGATTTTGGTGCGGCGCCGCAGACCGAATTCGCCCTTCGTGTTTGCTCATTTCGGCGCCGGCATCGAATGTCGGCCGGCAGGCGAGAGCGAGCACCTGGTCGATCGAGAAATTCACGACCATCACGACCGCGACTATGGCGCTTGGGTCGCGGCCGCTTACGCCGAAGCGGCGAGCCTCGGTCGGCCGCACCTTCGCTCGATCCGCGCCACGATTCGCGCTTCCGATACGACCGTGGTGCGCGGCCGCTACGACCGGTTAATCCTGCCTTGGCAGAGCTCGAACGGCGAGGACTTTGCCATGGGGATATCGCTCACCCGCGACCATCGTTGCCTCGACGCTCGCCGCCAGATCGGCAAGTAGCGCGCTGGTACGCATCCACAGCAAGACCGTCGGCAGATCGCCGCGGAAGGGCATGCGGACGAGCAGTCCCTCGGCCGCTTCGTGCGGACCGTAGGCGCGAGAGAGGCCGCCGGCATGCATGCGCGGCGTCATGAAGCCCCAGGTGAACTCGGTATTCCACCGCGTATAGGCATAGGCCGCGCAGACGTGCGAGATGATGCGTGTGAGCCCGGCGCGCCGCCAATCCGGCCGGACCCAGATGGCCCCGCCATACATCGTGCGGCCGCGCACCGCCGTCGCCGCCGGCGCGTCGATCTCGACGCATTCGCCGGCGGCGAGATGCGGTTCGGGATGCTCGTAATAGACGCGCAGCGAGCGTATCTCCTCGACCACGTTGGTCTGGGTGAAATCGAAGAACCGGGCGAACTCCGTCGCCACCGTTTCGCCGAACGCGTCGACGCCTTCGAGCCAGAAAGCCGAATCGATTCGCAGATTGCTGTGCGCCGGATCGCAGATCGGCGGCAAGGGGGGCCAGGTCTCCCGGTTCTCGCGGTTGATCTCCAACAGCGCGTCGAAATCGCAGCGCAGGCGCAAGCGCAGCCCCCAATCGCGCGCCATGGCATCGGCCATGATGAAATACCGCGCCAACAAGTCGTGCGGTCCGTGCACCACGGTGATTTGGTCCAACAGGCTTCGCGGATTGACGT
>JASHUO010000678.1 GCA_030039975.1 Alphaproteobacteria bacterium | reverse complement strand
CGCTATTGGTCGCGCGATCTCACCGGCATCGGCGGCTATGGCGAGGATTATTACAATTGGGAGGGCATGGGCGGGCTGCTGCTGCAATATTCGCCGGCCGAGCGCTGGGTGGTGTCGCTGTCCGGCGGCGTAGGCTCGACCTTCGGCGCGTCGCTGCAGACGCAGGGCGAGACCTTCACGCTCGGGGACGCGCTCATCTGGCGGATGGAGGCGAAGCTCGGCTACCGCATCACCGACCGTATCGAGCTTACCGCGACCGGCGGCTATCAGAGCTTCGGCTTTGGCGCCAGCGCCACTGACGCCAATGGCTATTACGAGCCGGACAGCACCACGCATGAGACGCGGCTGCTGCTCGGCGCGTCGTATCATTTCTTCTGAGCCGCACGGCGGCGGGTTGCGCGTTTATGGCGCCGTCTTCGCCGCGTGCGCGCGTTCCTCCTCGCGCAGGCGGAAGCGCTGGATCTTGCCGGTCTCGGTGCGGGGCAGGGCGGCGACGAACTCGATGGCGCGCGGGTATTTGAAAGGCGCGATCACCGCCTTGACGTGATCTTGCAGCGCCGTGCGCGTCGTCTCGTCGGCAGCGGCGCCGGGACGCAGCACGACGAAGGCTTTGACGATCTCGCCGCGCTCGCTGTCGGGGCTGCCGACCACGGCGCATTCCAGCACCTTGGGATGGTCGAGCAGCGCCGCTTCGACCTCGGGACCGGAGATGTTGTAGCCGGCGCTGACGATCATGTCGTCGGTGCGCGCCTGATACCAGAAATAGCCGTCGCCATCGCAGCGATAGGCGTCGCCGGTCAGGTTCCAGCCATTCTGCACGTATTTCTGCTGCTGCTCCGGCATATCGAGATAGCGGCAGCCCGTCGGACCCCGCACCGCGAGCCGGCCGACGGTGTCGGGCGGGACGGGCTTGCCCGCTTCATCCACCACCATCGCCTGGTAGCCGGGGATGGGCTTTCCGGTGGCGCCGGGGCGAATCTCGTCGCCGGCGGCCGAGATGAAGATGTGCAGCATCTCGGTCGAGCCGATGCCGTCGACGATCTTGATGCCGGTGGCGCGCTGCCAGGCTTCGAAGACGGGGAGCGGCAAGGTCTCGCCGGCCGAGACGCAGGTCTTGAGCGAGGCGAGGTTGAAATTGCGCGCCAGCTCCGCCATGGCGCGATAGAGCGTCGGCGCGGTGAAGCAGACCGTGCAGCGGTGGCGCTGGATTGCCTGCAGCAGCCCTTCCGCCGTCACCTTCGGCAACAACAAGGTCGAGGCACCGACCCGCATCGGGAAGAGCAGCAGACCGCCGAGGCCGAAGGTGAAGGCGAGCGGCGGGCTGCCGCAAAAGATGTCGTCGGGATCGAGCGTCAGCAGCTTCGGAAAGCAGTCGCAGATCGCCAGCAGGTCGCGGTGGAAATGCATCGTCCCCTTGGCGGCGCCGGTCGTCCCCGAGGTGAAAGCGATGAGCGCCACGTCGTCATGCGAGGTGATGACATTGGCAAAGCGCTGGGGCTGCCGGGCCATCCGCGCCTCGAGCCCGTCCGGCCGCTCGCTGCGGAAGAGCACGAGCTTTTCCAGGGTCGCGGTCTGTTGGCGCGCCGCATCGAGCTCGGCCGCCAGGTCCTCGGCGCAAAGCGCATAGCGCACTTTCGCCTTGTCGATGATGTAGTGGAGCTCGCGCGCCCGCAGCAGCGGCATGGTGCCGACCGCGATAGCGCCCGCCTTGAGCACGGCGAACCAGCACGCCGCCATCATCGGCGTGTTGGCATCGCGGAGCAGCACGCGCTCGCCGGGTCACAAGCCCAGTTCCGTCACCAGGACATTGGCGATGCGGTTGGCGCGCTCGAGGAGATCGGCATAGGTCCAGATCTCCGCGCCCGTCTCGGGATAGGCCACGGGGTGATGCCCATCCGGCTCGATGATCTGCTTCCACTGGACGGTCTCTCGGCGCAGGCAAGGCCGCGCGCCGAAGCCCTTCTCCACCATGCGGTCGAGCAGCTCGACGGCGGCGTTGAGCCGCTTCGGATAGTCGAGCCCGGCAAGCCCGCGGCTGTCGAAGACCGGCCATTGCTCCGGCGGCGGCAGGTGGTCGCGGGCGAAGGGGTCGAGATGGGCGCTGGGATCGAGCACGGGAGGCCTCAGTTTCCTTCGAATAGGGGCTTGCGCTTGGCGAGGAAGGCGGCGTAGGCGCGGCGGAAATCCTCGCTCTGCATGCAGATCGCCTGGGCTTGCGCCTCGGCTTCGATCGCCTGCTCGATGCTCATGTCCCATTCGGCGTGCAGCTGCCGCTTGGTCATGGCATGCGCGAAGCTCGGCCCGTCGGCGAGGCTCGACGCCATCGCCGTCGCTTCTGCGAGCAGCGCTTCGGGCGCGACGAGCCGGTTGTAGAAACCGCAGCCAAGCGCCTCCTCGCCACCCATGGCGCGGCCCGTATAGAGCAACTCGGCGGCGCGGCCCTGGCCGATGATGCGCGGCAGGATCGCACAAGCGCCCATGTCGCAGCCGGCGAGCCCGACGCGCGTGAAAAGGAAGGCCACCTGGCTTCGCGCGGTGCCGAAGCGGAGATCGGATG
>JASHUO010000067.1 GCA_030039975.1 Alphaproteobacteria bacterium | reverse complement strand
GCGCCGCGGCGGCGAGCGCGGCGGAAGGCGTCGAGGAAGACGACGGCGCCGATGGCGAGGTAGACGATGTCGAGCAGCGCCGCGGCGATCAAATGGTCGAGACGGAAGACATGGTCGAACATGAGCGCGCGCATGCCCTCGAAGACATGCGCCGAAGGCAGCACCAGCGCGAGGTCCTGCAGCCAGCGCGGCAGAATCGCGACGGGGTAGTAGACCGCGCTCGCCGGCGCCAACAGGAACACGGCGAGCCACGCCAGGCTCTCGGCGCCAAGCCCGTGCCGCAGCAGCAGTGCATCGATGAGCAACCCCAGCGCCCAGCCCATGATCAGCAGCAGGGTGAAGAAGGCGAGGAGCGGCAGCCCCAGGCTGAAGATCGAATAGTGATAGAGCGGGATTGCCAGCAGCATCGCCGGCAGCACGCCGATGGCGACGCGGATGACGCTCATGGTGAGGAGCGCGATCATCCATTCATAGGGCCTGAGCGGCGTCACGAAGAGATGGCCGAGATTGCGCGACCACAGCTCCTCGAGGAAGGACATCGAGACGCCGAGCTGGCCGCGGAACAGCACGTCCCAGAGCATTACCGCCGCAAGCAGCACGCCGCCGGCGCGCGCGACATAGGAGCTGTTGGTCATCAGGAACTTGCTGGTGAAGCCCCAGAGCACCATCGAGATCGCCGGCCAGTAGACGAGCTCGAGCGCGCGCGGCCAGGAGCTGCGCAGCAGGTAGAGATAACGCAGCAGCATGGCGCCGACTCGCCCGGCCGAGAAGCCGCCATCGCTCATTGCGCCGCCTCGCGCGACCTGAGCTCGCCCGAGCGCGCGATATCGAGGAAGACCTCTTCGAGCGTGTCGCGGCCATAGCGCTCGATGAGGGCGCACGGGCTGCCGCGATCGACGATGCGGCCGCGCCGCATCATCATCACCTCGGTGCAGAGGCGCTCGACCTCGCCCATATTGTGCGAGGCCAGCAGGATGGTGGCGCCGCTCCCCCGTTGATAGCGCTCGAGATAGCTGCGCACCCAATCGCCCGTGTCGGGATCGAGCGAGGCCGTCGGCTCGTCGAGCAGCAGCAGCTCGGGCGCGTTGAGCAGCGCTTTTGCGAGCGCAACGCGGGTTTTCTGCCCGGCGCTCAACTTGCCGGTTGGCTTCTCCAGAAATTCGGCGATCTGCAGGTCCTCGGCCAGCTCCGCGATGCGCTCGCCGAGCCGGGCAATCCCGTAAAGCCGGCCATAAACGGTGAGATTCTGGCGCACGGTCAGGCGATGCGGCAGGTCGACATAAGGGGATGAAAAGTTCATGCGCGGCAAAACCCGGTAACGATGCCGCAACATGTCCTCATCAAAGATGCGGATCTGCCCGGCCGTCGGCAGCAACAGGCCGAGCAGCATCGACAGTGTCGTCGTCTTGCCTGCGCCGTTGCCGCCGAGCAGCGCCGCCGTCGCACCCGACGGCACGGCAAAGTCGATGCCATCGACGGCGACGGTGTCGCCGAATCGCTTGCTGAGCGCCGATACCTGGATGACGGGATGAGACACGCGGCACATAATGGCGTAAACGGCAGCAGAGGCAATGCCGGCGCGCTGTTGAACGGGCACATCTCAGGCGGCGTTGCGGCGCTCGGTGCGGTCGCGCTCCCCGCGGCGCCGCCAAGCGCGGCGCGACTCGGCGCGGAGCCCCCTCTGCGCAGCGGCCGGTCCGTCCCCTATAATGGCCGCTCGCGCAGCCTGCCCCACACGGCGCGCTGCGATGCATGCGGAGGCAGAATGGAGTTCAGCGGCCAGGCGCCGCGTCTGACGCAACGGCCAGGCACCGATGTCTCGGTCAGCTTGCGCATGCTCGTCCTCATCCGCTGGGTCGTGGTGGCCGGCCAGGCGGCGACCATCTTGCTGGTGCATTACGGGCTTGGCTTCGTGCTGCCGATCGAAGGCGCGCTCGCCGTCGTCGCAACCTCGGCGGCGCTCAACATCGCCGCGAGCTGGCCGCGCCGCGCCTCGCCGCGATTGGGCGACCGCGAGGCCTCGTTCTACCTCGCCTATGACATGCTGCAGCTCGGCATGCTGCTCTTCCTCAGCGGCGGGCTGCTCAATCCCTTCGCCATGCTGATGCTGGCGCCGGTGACGGTGGCGGCCACCATCCTGTCGCGGCGCAGCACGCTGCTGCTCTCGGCCCTCACCGTGGCGGCGATCAGCATCATCGCCATCTTCCATCTGCCGCTGCCCTGGCGCGACGCGCCGCTGCCGGCGCCGCCGCTCTACATCTTCGGCGTCTGGACGGCGCTGGTGCTGGCGACGGTGTTCATCGCCGGCTACACCTGGAACGTCGCCGAGGAAGCGCGGCGCATGCGCGATGCCTACAGCGCGACGCAATTGGCGCTCGCCCGCGAGCAGCGCGTCTCGGCGGTGGGCGGCATCGCCGCCGCCGCGGCGCATCAGCTCGGCAGCCCGCTCGCCACCATCGCCGTCGTCGCCAAGGAGCTGGTGCGCGACCTGCCACCGGACAGCCCTTATGCCGAGGATGCGCTGCTGCTGCTGAGCCAGAGCGAACGCTGCCGCACCATTCTCGCCGATCTCGCGCGCCAGCGCGACGCCGAGACCGGCTCGCCCTTCACCACGCGGCTGCCCTTCTCGGCACTGGTCGAGGCCGCCGGCGAGCCCTATCGCGTCGAGGGCAAGAGCGTCCTCTACTCGACCGCCGCCGGCCGCGACGCCGAGGCGCTGCCGGTCGAAGAGCCGCTGGTGGCGCGCAGCCCAGAGATCATGCATGGGCTCGGCAATCTCATCCAGAACGCGGCGCAATTCGCCCTCGACGAGGTCGACGTCACCACCACCTGGAGCGAGGATACGGTGGCGGTCGACATCGTCGATGACGGTCCCGGCTTCCCGCAGGCGGTTCTCGCGCGCATCGGCGAGCCCTATATTTCCGGACGCACCGGCACGGCGGAGCAGCATATGGGGCTCGGCATCTTCATCGCGCAGAGCCTGCTCGAACGCACCGGCGCGCGCGTCAGTTTCGGCAATCTCCCGGATGGCGGCGCCCAGGTCGTCGTCGAATGGCGCCGCGGCACGCTCGAAGGCGTGGACGGCAAGCTAGCGATGAAAGAGGTCCTCTCATGATGAACGAAACGCAACCTCCCGCCGCCGCGCCCTCGGTGCTCGAAGGCTGGCCCGATTCCGAGCGCAGCCTGCTGATCGTCGATGACGACGCGCCGCTGTGCCAGAGACTGGCCCGCGCCATGGAGCGGCGCGGCTTTCTCGTCGCCACCGCCGAGAGCGTCCAATCCGGCATCGCCGCGGTGAGCGAGAACGCGCCGGCTTTCGCCGTCGTCGATCTCCGCCTCGGCGATGGCAGCGGGCTCGAGATCGTCAAGACGCTGCGCAAGGCGCGGCCCGGCGCGCGCATCGTCATGCTGACGGGCTATGGCAACATCGCCACCGCAGTCGCGGCGGTGAAGGCGGGAGCGCTCGACTACCTGCCGAAGCCGGCCGATGCCGATGCGGTCGAGCGTGCGCTCCTCGCCAGCGAAGCGGCGCTGCCGCCGCCGCCGGAAGATCCGATGTCGGCCGACCGCGTGCGGTGGGAACACATCCAGCGCGTCTTCGAGCAATGCGACCGCAACGTCTCCGAGACCGCGCGCCGCCTCAAGATGCACCGCCGGACGCTGCAGCGCATCCTCGGCAAGCACGCGCCGCGGAGCTAAGCCGCGCCGAGGCTTGCGCCCCCGCGCCGGCTGGCGGCACACTTCCGCGGCAGCAACGCTGCGGGAGGATCGCGCGATGGATCTCGGATTGGCCGGCAAGGCCGCAATCGTCACTGGCGCCAGCCGCGGCATCGGCCGCGCCATCGCCGCGGGACTGGCGCACGAAGGCGTCGACGTGCTGGCGGTGGCGCGCAGCGAAGCGCCGCTGCGCGCGCTGGCCGAGGAGGTCGGCCGCGCCGGCAATCGACGCCTCGTCCCCGCCATTGCCGATCTGCGCGAGGCCGAAGGTGTCGCGCGCGCGGTGGCGGCGGCCGAGCGCGAATTCGGCCGGCTCGACATCCTCGTCAACAATGCCGGGACG
Source organism: Alphaproteobacteria bacterium (assembly GCA_030039975.1). GTDB lineage: Bacteria > Pseudomonadota > Alphaproteobacteria > ATCC43930 > CGMCC-115725 > DAHUYF01. The sequence continues at coordinate 1,298 of JASHUO010000067.1, read as the reverse complement.
ACGAAGCGTGGCGACGTCTTCGCCCTCGCCGAAGCCGATTGGCAGGAAGGCTTCGCCCTCAAATTCTTCGGCTATGTCCGTTTGACCCGTGCCGCCTGGCCGCTGCTCAGGCACAGCCGCGGCAGCGTCGTCAACATCATCGGCATCGGCGGGCGCACGCCGGGCGCGGAATTCGCCATCGGCGGCTCGGTCAATGCCGGGCTTCTCGCCTTCACCAAGACCATGGCGGAGATCGGCATCAAGGACGGCGTGCGCGTCAACGCCATCAATCCCGGCGCGATCGAGACCGACCGGCTGAAGCCCCGCCTCGAGCGCTACGCCGCGGAAAAGCGCATCCCGCTGGAGACGGCGCGGCAGCTCCTGCCGCAGGAGATGGGCGTTTCGCGCTTCGGCCGCGCCGAGGAGATCGCCGACGCCGTCGCCTTCCTGATCAGCCCGCGCGCGGATTACATCCAGGGCGCGCTGATCGATATCGATGGCGGCGCGACGCGGACGCTCTGAACAGGGAATCCCATGGACCGCCGCCCGCGGCGGATCAGAGCAGCTTACCCTTGTAGCCGCAGCGACGCAGATGCTCGATGAAGGAGTCGGTCAGAGCGCCACGGCCATGCGCCAGCTGGTGCAGGTTCAGGTCGCCGCCAAAGTTGAATTCGAGCAGCACCGGTCCCTCCGGTGTCAGCGCGACGTCCCAGGATTGCGTGCGCACGCCGGGGAAGATCGATGCAGCGGCAACAGCGGTCGAGCAGATGTCGCGCCAACCCGGAATCGAAAGGTCGATGAGTTGGGCGCCGGTCACAGGGTGGCATTGATGCTCGCACAGAGTCGGCCCGAAGCCCGAGATGACGCGCTTTATGGTGCCGGTTTCCCGCGTCAGCGCCCCGAGCATGTTGTTTCGACGCCAATAGTTATCGGCGACATGTTCGCCTGAGGGGATTTTGATCACTGCGCTCTCGATCACGGGCTCGGTTGCCGAGAACAGGATCAGCAATCTTACCGACGGCACCGTCTCGCCGAAGGCTTCCGCGGCAAACGGCGCCGGCACGAGACAGTCTTGAAACAGGTAACCTGTCTCGGAAATGGCAGAGATATAGTCGGCGAGCGCATCGGCCGAGACGTTTTCGCCGCCGAACAGTTCCAGATGTCCGTTTGCGGCGCTCATCGCCTTAAGGGCACCGATGCTGAAGATCCCATCGATCGGCTTCAAGAACAGCGGCCATTCACGATTTTGCAGAAGAAACGCCGTGACATCCCCCTTGGCGGGAAGGCGGCGAGGATACCCGCCACGGGCTCTGTCGCCG
>JASHUO010000677.1 GCA_030039975.1 Alphaproteobacteria bacterium | reverse complement strand
GCGCTCGGCAAACGCGCGCGCCGTCTCCTGGATCGCGCGCTGCTCCTCGGTGAGAGAAAACTCCATGGCGGCGGATGATACCTCAGGCACCGAAAATCAGAAACGCAACGCACACCGAGCGATCTCGCGACCCCCTCACCCCGACCCTCTCCCGCAAGCGGGAGAGGGAGGGACCCATGGCGAAGCCATGGGAGGGTGAGGGTGCCCCCTACTCCGCCGCCCGCCCCTTCGCCTTTTCCTTCTCTTCGCGCTCGGCCTTGTGCTTCGCGAACATCGCCTGCTGCGCCTGCTGCGCCATCGCCACCAGCTCCTGGTTATGCGCCGTCGTCCATTCCAGCGATTGGACGCGATGCAGATTGGCCTTGCGGAAATGCGGCACGACGTAGCGGGCATAGAGCTCGTAGGATTTTTTCGTCGCGTCCCAATTCGCCCAGTTATGCGCGAGCTGGAGGAAGGCGCCGAACTGGCCCTGCTTGGCGTAGAGCCGGTCGATCTGTTTGATCGCATCCTCCGGCGTGCCGCAGACGATGGCGCCGCCGGCGATGAGAATGTCGAGCGGATCGCCCTTGGGCAGGCTGGCAAAGCGCGCGGGGTTGATGCGCTGGAAATAGTCGAACCATTTGTAGAAGCCGAAATTGGCGTTGCGCCGCGCCTCTTCGCGCGTCTCGGCGATATGCATCGGGCCGACGAGGCGGAGCCGCGCCGGGTCCATCTTGCGCCCATGCTCGGCGGCGATCTCCTGCGCGGTCCTCCAATTGACGCCGAGCGCATCGAAGCCGTCGGGCTGGGTCGCGGCGACGCAGAGCATGCCGAGGTCGTATTTGCCGGCGGCGCGCCCGCCCGAGGGCGTCACCGTGCTGGCAACGCAGACCTCGGGATAAGGCTTGGTGAACGGCAGCAGATGGACCTTCGCATCCTTGAGCGTGTACCAGTCGCTGGTCTCGGTCACGCTCTCGCCGCGGAAGAGGCGGAGGATGACGTCGAGCGCTTCCATCATGCGGTCGCGCTGCTGGATCGGCTCTATGCCGAGCATCATCGCATCCGAGGCGAGGAGGCCCGGTCCCGCGCCGAACATGACGCGGCCCATGGTCATGTGGTCGAGCTGGATGATGCGGTTCGCGGCCATCAGCGGGTTGTGATAAGGCAGCGAGACAACGCCGGTGCCGAGCTTGATGCGCTTCGTCCGCTCCGCCGCCGCGGCGATGAAGACTTCCGGCGAGGAGATGATCTCAAACCCGGCCGAATGATGCTCGCCGATCCACGCCTCCTCGTAGCCCAGCCGGTCGAGCCATTCGACCAGCTCGAGGTCGCGGCGGATTGCGAGGGTCGGATCCTCTTCGGTCGGGTGGAAAGGTGCGAGGAAAATGCCGCTGCGCAGCGTCGGATCGGACATGAGCTCCCTACTCCTCCCTGTATTCCCTTGGCCGCCGGTCGCGCGGCGCCGCGGCATTCTGCCCGCGCCGCCGCCGCGCCTCAACCATCGCCCGCGCATGGCTGGAATGGTACCTGTCATCGGGTTGTCACCGCTGACGCGCGAGCCTATCATCGCGACCGTTCGCGTCCGCCCCTCGAGGCCCTCTTGACTCGCCCGCCCGCTCAGCCGCTCGGCGCCCATCCCCGCATCCGCATGCGCCGCAACCGTCGCGATGACTGGTCGCGGCGTCTCGTCGCCGAAAACGCGCTTGCCGCCTCCGACCTGATCTGGCCGGTCTTCGTCCATGACGAGAAAGCCGCGCGCGCGCCGGTCCCGTCCATGCCGGGGGTCGATCGTTTTTCCATCCCGGCGCTGGTCGATGCCGCCGGCGCGGCCGAGGCGCTCGGCATCCCGCTCATCGCCATCTTCCCGGCGACCCCGGCCGGACTGAAGACGCCCGATGGCGAAGAAGCGGTCAATCCCGAGAATCTGGTCTGCCGCGCCGTGCGCGCGGTGAAGCGGGCGCTGCCCGCGCTCGGCGTGCTCTGCGACGTCGCGCTCGACCCCTTCACCATCCATGGCCATGACGGCGTCGTGCGCGCGGGCGAGGTCGCCAATGACGAGACCGTCGCGATCCTCTGCCGCCAGGCGCTGATCCAGGCCGAGGCGGGCTGCGATGTGATCGCGCCCTCGGACATGATGGATGGCCGCGTCGGCGCGATCCGCGATGCGCTCGACGCCAAGGGGTTCGAGAGCGTCCGCATCATGTCCTATGCGGCAAAATACGCCTCCGCCTTCTATGGCCCGTTCCGCGACGCCATCGGCTCCAAATCCTCGCTCGGCAAGGCCGACAAGCGCACCTATCAGATGGACCCCGCCAACAGCGACGAGGCGCTGCGCGAGGTCGCGCTCGACCTCGCCGAAGGCGCCGACATGGTGATGGTGAAGCCGGGCCTCCCCTATCTCGACATCATCCGCCGCGTCAAAGACCGCTTCGGCGTGCCGACCTTCGCCTATCAGGTGAGCGGCGAATATTCGATGCTGATGGGCGCAGTGGAGCGCGGCTGGCTCGATCCCTCGGTGATCCTCGAAACCCTGTTGGGCTTCAAGCGCGCCGGCGCCGACGGCATCCTCACCTATTCCGCGGTCGATGCCGCCAAGGCGCTCAAGGCGGGGTGACGGCGGCTGCGATCTAGTGTGATCAATCGCCCATAACCAGCTGAATGTATATATTTTATTGCCGTCCCCGCGAAAGCGCTAGGGTACGTACAAATCGCTCACCGAAGCCACATCCCCAGTTTCGCCTTGCCCGCGAAAGCGGGCATCCAGGAGGTTCAGCCCCGATGACCGA
>JASHUO010000676.1 GCA_030039975.1 Alphaproteobacteria bacterium | reverse complement strand
GCAAAGGCGACGTGCTGGTGGAGGCGGACGAGTATCCGAAGCACGGCACCACCGTCGAGGTGCTGGCGAAGCTGCGCCCTGCCTTCGACAAAAACGGCACCGTCACCGCCGGCAACGCCTCGGGCATCAATGATGGCGCCGCTGCGGTGGTGCTGATGACCGCCGAGGAAGCGCAGCGCCGCGGCGTCAAGCCGTTGTCGCGCATCGTCGCCTGGGCCACGGCCGGCGTCGATCCCGCGGTGATGGGCTCGGGGCCGATCCCGGCGAGCCGGCTGGCCCTGAAGCGCGCCGGTTGGAAGGTCGAGGATCTCGACCTCATCGAGGCCAACGAGGCCTTCGCCGCACAGGCCTGCGCCGTCAACAAGGATATGGGCTGGGACGGCGACAAGGTGAACGTCAATGGCGGCGCCATCGCGCTCGGCCATCCCATCGGCGCATCGGGCACGCGTGTGCTGGTGACCTTGCTGCACGAACTGCAGAAGCGCAACGGCAAGCGCGGGCTCGCCACCTTGTGCATCGGCGGTGGCATGGGAATTGCTATGTGCGTTGAGCGCGGCTGAACGGGTTGTCCATGAGCCGCAGCCGCCTGCCGCCCGTTTACGGGCCGACAGGCGGCAAAGGCGGCCGGGAAGGGAGGAGACGATGGCACGGGTAGCGGTCGTGACGGGCGGAACGCGCGGCATTGGGCGCGCCATTTCGGTGGGGCTCCAGAAGGCGGGCTGCAAGGTGGCGGCGGTCTACGCCGGCAATGACGAGGCCGCCCGGCGTTTCGCGCAGGAGACGGGCATCGCGGTGCAGAAATTCGACGTCGCCGACTTCAAATCCTGCGAGGCTGGCGTCAAGCGTATCGAGCACGAGCTCGGCCCCATCGATATTCTCGTGAACAATGCCGGCATCACCCGCGATGCGGTGCTGCACAAGATGACGCCGGAGCAATGGGGGCAGGTGATCGCCACCAACCTCACCTCCTGCTTCAACATGTGCCGGCTGGTGATCGAAGGGATGCGCGAGCGCGGCTTCGGCCGCATCGTCAATATCGGCTCGATCAACGGCCAGGCCGGCCAATACGGTCAGGTGAATTACGCGGCGGCGAAGTCCGGCATTCACGGCTTCACCAAGGCGCTGGCGCAGGAGGGCGCGGGCCGCGGCATCACCGTCAACGCCATCGCGCCCGGCTATGTCGACACCGACATGGTCCGCGCCGTGCCGCAGAACGTGCTCGACAAGATCGTCGCGCGCATTCCGGTCGGGCGCCTCGGCCAAGCCGACGAGATTGCCCGCAGCGTGCTGTTCCTGGTCTGCGACGAGGCCGGCTTCGTCACCGGATCGACCCTGTCGGTCAATGGCGGCCAGCACATGTACTGAGCGCTGCGCCTCGGCCACCGACGGGCCCGCACGTGCGGAGCAGCACTTTCACTCTTCCCGCTTCGGATGGCGTGACGCTCTTCGTCTATCGCTGGCTGCCGGAGACGCAACCCAAGGCGGTGGTGCAGATCGCGCATGGGCTGGCTGAGCACGCCGGCCGTTACGCGCGGCTCGCCGGGCTGCTGACGACGGCAGGCTATGCCGTCTATGCCCATGATCATCGCGGCCATGGCCGCAGCGCGGCCGGCACCGCAGGGCTCGGCTATTTCGCCGAGAGCGGCGGCTGGCAAAAATGCATCGAGGATCTCTGGCAGCTGCAGCGTCGCATCGCTGCCGACCATCCGGGATTGCCGATCGTGCTGCTCGGCCATTCCATGGGCTCTTTCATGGTGCAGCATTTCATCAGCGAGCATGGCGATGCGCTGGCGGGCGCGGTGCTGTCGGGCTCGAATGGCAAGCCGCCGCTCCTCGCCGTGGTGGGCCGCCTGGTGGCGCGGCTCGAACGGCTGCGGCTCGGCCCGCGCGGGCGGAGCGCGCTCATCCACACTTTGAGCTTCACCCCCTTCAACAGGCAATTCGCCCCCAACCGCACGCCCGCAGACTGGCTGTCGCGCGATCCGGCCGAGGTCGACAAATACATCGCCGATCCCATGTGCGGCTTCGTTGCCACGGTGCAGCTCTGGATCGACCTGCTCGACGCCCTGGCCGAGATCGCCAATCCGGACCGTCAGGCGCGCATTCCCAAGCAGCTGCCGATCTATGTCATCGCCGGTGCGCGCGATCCCGTGAGCAACAATACTAAGGGACTGGCGCAGCTTCTCACCGCCTATCGCGTTCAGGGCGTGCCCCGCGTCGCGCATCGCTTCTATCCCGACGCGCGCCATGAGCTGTTCAACGAAGTGAACCGCGACGAGGTCACCCGTGACCTCATCACCTGGCTCGACGCGACGATAGCGCAACAGTGACGCGAGGCCTGGACCTTTTTACCCCGCTCGTTTGTTGACGACGGGGAGGTTCCTATGGTCCGTCTTGTCCTGGTGCTGGCGCTTGGCTTGCTCGCCGGCTCGGCCCAAGCGCGTCCCCCCGAAGATGCCGATCCCGCGCTCGCGCCGTGGTTCGAAGGACTGCGCGCCGGGAATGGCGGCTCCTGCTGCTCGCAGGCCGATTGCCGCGCGGTCGAGTATCGCGTCGTCAAGGACCACTACGAGGCGCTGATCGGCCACCAGTTCGACATCGATCCACCGCGCTGGGTCGCGGTGCCGCCATCGCATATCCTCAAGAAGACGGACAACCCTGTCGGCCGCGCCGTCGCCTGCTGGCTGCCGTCGATCGGCATCCTCTGCTTCGTGTTGCCGGCGCAGGTCTA
>JASHUO010000066.1 GCA_030039975.1 Alphaproteobacteria bacterium | reverse complement strand
TGAAGCGGAGCTCGGCCGCTATGTCGCCGAGCAGATGAATGCCGCTCGTGTCGGTTGGCAGTTCGTAGCGGTTCCGAATGCCGCCGCCCAACCCAATCGCGTGGAGTGGTCGTTCTCGGCTGGTCCCTCTGCCACCGGCAGCGTTCGCACCTATGGGTTCTCGCGCGCGATGATGGAACGTCTCATGCCCGCCCATTACTATATGACGGTCGAGGCCAAGCTCTATTGGCATGGTCAGTATCAGACCGTGATGCTCGGTCACGTCACGACCGGGGTCGCCATGCCGGATCCCGACCTTACGACCCTGATCGGCAAGATGACCCGTCTCGTCATGGCCTATCCCATGTCGGAGAACGTTCGTCGTCCGGGTGTCGCGTCGGGCGGAGGCGCTGTTCTCGTCAGCGAGCCGACGCACCTGCCATAGGGCTGTAACACTTCCCGGCTATCCCTGCGGCCCAAACACCGGCTCTGTCTGGGGGGGCGAAGTGAGAGGGAGCGCGTTCCGCTATGCCGCGCTGACGGCACGAGGTCTGGCGCCGAACCGCTGGGATCTCGTCGCGCTGCCGCTCGTCCTCGGCGTTCTGGTTCTCGCGGGGGTTGGGGCGCACCAGACGCTGGCGCCGCTGGCGACCTTGACCGGTCCGGCCGTCTCTCTCGACCCCATCCACCTGCCGGAATATGCGCTCCGGACGACGCTGCGCATGTTGGCGGCGATGGTCGCCTCGCTCGTCTTCACCTTCACCTATGCGACGCTCGCCGCCAAGAGCCGGCGAGCCGAGATGGTGCTCGTTCCGCTGCTCGACGTGCTCCAGTCGGTTCCGGTGCTCGGCTACATCTCCTTTACGATCGTGTTTTTTCTGTCGCTGTTTCCGGGCCGGATCGCCGGCGCCGAGGCGGCCGCGGTGTTCGCCATCTTCACCAGCCAGGCCTGGAACATGGCCTTCAGCTTCTATCAGTCGCTGAGAACGGTGCCGCGCGACCTGAACGAGGTGACGCACAATTTCCGCTTTTCCGCCTGGCAGCGCTTCTGGCAGCTCGAAGTGCCGTTCGCCATGCCCGGCCTCGTCTGGAACATGATGATGAGCATGTCCGGCGGCTGGTTCTTCGTGGTGGCGAGCGAGGCTATCACCGTCGGCGACAAGACCATCGTGCTCCCCGGTATCGGCGCTTATCTGGCGGAAGCGATCCAGGAGAAGAATCTCGCTGCCGTCGGCTGGGTGGTGCTGGCGATGGTGCTGGTGATCATCCTCTACGATCAGCTGTTGTTCCGGCCGCTGGTCGCCTGGGCCGACAAGTTCCGCTTCGAGCTGACGGCAGCGCAAACGACGCCGGAATCCTGGTTTCTCAAGGTCCTGATGCGCAGCCGAGTCTTCGGCGGGCTCGGCGGCAGCGCCGGGCGCCTCGGCGCCGCGCTGCTCCGGCTTCGCTTGCCAACGGGGCGGTCGGAGGGTCCCGGCCGCGTTCGCGGCGCTGGCCCCAACCGGCTCGTCGACGCGCTCTGGTTCACCCTGGTCGGGCTGGTGGCGCTTTATGCGGTTTGGCGCATCGTCGCGTTCATCGCCTCCGAGCTCGGCTGGTCCGATGTGTGGACCGTCTTCGCGCTCGACGCCATCACTTTGCTGCGCGTCGTCGTGCTGATCGTCATCGCCGCAGTGATCTGGGTCCCGATCGGGGTTGCGATCGGATTGCGGCCGCGGCTTGCCGAAAAGGTTCAGCCGCTGGCGCAGTTTCTCGCCGCGTTTCCCGCCAATCTGCTGTTCCCGGTCTTCGTCATTGCCATCGTCCACTTCCATGCGAATCCCGACATCTGGCTGAGCCCGCTGATGATCCTCGGGACGCAGTGGTACATCCTGTTCAATGTCATCGCCGGCGCGACGGCCTATCCGAGCGACTTTCTCGAGGCCGCGACCAACTTCCGCATGCGCGGCTGGCAGTGGTGGCGCAAGGTCATGCTGCCGGGCATCTTTCCCTATTTCGTCACGGGCGCCATCACCGCCTCGGGCGGCGCGTGGAACGCGAGCATCGTCGCCGAAGCCGTGTCCTGGGGCAACGTCAACGTCACCGCCCACGGGCTCGGCGCTTATATCGCAAAGACCACCGCGGATGGCGACTATCCCAAGATCGTTCTCGGGATCGCGGTCATGTCGCTGACCGTTATGGCCTTCAACCGCTTGCTCTGGCGTCCGCTCTATGCCTATGCCGAGCGGCGCCTACGCCTCGACTGAGGAGACCGGGTCCGATGCGCGCGATGACAACCGACACCAGGACCGACGAGACCGTGTTGACGCTGCGCGGCGTCAGCAAAGGCTTCGAGCGCGGCGCGAGCGAACTGCGCGTGCTCGCCGATGTCGATCTGACCTTGCGCGATGGCGAGATCGTCGGACTGCTGGGTCGCTCGGGCTCGGGCAAGTCGACCTTGCTGCGCATCATCGCCGGCCTCATCCCGCCGACGGCGGGCGAGGTGATTTATCGCGGGCAACCGGTCACCGGCCCTGCCGAAGGCGTCGCGATGGTCTTTCAGACCTTCGCCCTGTTCCCTTGGCTGACAGTGCTCGAAAACGTCGAGGCTGGGCTCGAGGCGCTCGCCGTGCCGGAGAAAGAAACCCGCCGGCGCGCACTGTCGGCGATCGACCTCATCGGCCTCGACGGCTTCGAATCAGCCTATCCGCGCGAGTTGTCGGGCGGCATGCGCCAGCGCGTCGGCTTCGCCCGCGCGCTCGTCGTCGATCCGACGATCCTGCTGATGGACGAACCGTTCTCGGCGCTCGATGTGCTCACGGCGGAGACCTTGCGAACGGACCTCATCGATCTCTGGCTGGAGCGCCGCCTGCCGACGAAATCGGTTCTGCTGGTGACGCACAACATCGAGGAGGCGGTGTTCATGTGCGACCGCATCCTCGTCTTCTCCTCGAATCCCGGCCGCGTCATCTCCGAAACCAAGGTTCCATTCCCGCATCCGCGCAACCGGCTCGACCCCGCCTTCCGCCAGATGGTGGACGACATTTATGCGCAGATGACCGCGAGGCCAGGCGGCCAAGGCAAGGAAAAGCCGCCCGGATTGCAGCTCGGCAGCAGGCTTCCCAACGTCTCGACGAATACGCTCGCCGGGCTCATGGAGACGCTGGCGGCGGCGCCCTATCTCGGGCGCGCCGATCTGCCCGAGATCGCGCGCACGCTGCAGCTTCAGATCGACGAGCTGTTCCCGGTCGCGGAGCTGCTGCAATATCTCGGCTTCGCCGAGATCAGCCAGGGCGATATCGTGCTCAAGCCGGCGGCGAAGACCTTCGCCGAGGCCGATCCGGAGACACGCAAGAAGCTCTTCGCCGAGCATCTGATCACCGGCATACCGCTGGCGCAGCGGATCAAGC
>JASHUO010000675.1 GCA_030039975.1 Alphaproteobacteria bacterium | reverse complement strand
CGACGCCGCGGTGCGCGCCATCCGCGCCGGGGCGAAGGAATACATTCCCCTGCCGCCCGATGCCGAGCTCATCGCCGCGGTACTGGAAGCCGTGGCGCAGGAGAGCCATGCCTTCCTGTTCCGCGACCCGGCGATGACCGAGGTGGTGCAGCTCGCCGACCAGGTGGCGCCCTCGGAGGCGAGCGTGCTGATCACCGGCGAGAGCGGCACCGGCAAGGAGGTGATGGCACGCTACATCCATCGCCGCAGCCGTCGCGCCAAGCACAATTTCATCTCGGTCAACTGCGCCGCCATTCCCGAGAACCTGCTGGAATCCGAGCTCTTCGGCCACGAGAAGGGCGCCTTCACCGGCGCCGTGGCGCGGCGCGTCGGCAAGTTCGAGGAAGCGAACGGCGGCACGCTGCTGCTCGATGAGATCAGCGAAATGCACCCGCGCCTGCAGGCAAAACTGCTGCGCGCCATCCAGGAACGCGAGATCGACCGTGTCGGCGGCCACCAGCCGATCAAGGTCGATATCCGTCTCATCGCCACCTCGAACCGCGATCTCGAAGACGAAGTGGGCAAGGGTAATTTCCGCGAGGATCTGTTCTTCCGCCTCAATGTCGTCAATCTGCGCATCCTGCCGCTGCGCGAGCGGCCGCTGGATATCGAGCTGCTCGCCGATCATTTCGCCAAGAAATATGCCGAGACCAACGCCGTCCCGACACGGCCGCTGGCCGCCGGCGTGCGCGACATGCTGCAGCGCCACCCCTGGCGCGGCAATGTGCGCGAGCTCGAGAACACGATCCATCGCGCCGTGCTGCTGGCGCGGGGCGACGAGCTCGGGCCGGAAGCGATCCTGCTCAGCACGCCCAAGCCCGGCGCCGAGGCCAGCGCACCGGCGCCGGTGAGCGTCGGCGGCAAGCTCGGCCTCGTCGGCCGCACGGTTGCCGATGTCGAGCGCGACCTCATCCTCGAGACGCTGCAGCACTGCCTCGGCAACCGCACCCATGCCGCCAACATCCTCGGCATCTCGATCCGCACCCTGCGCAACAAGCTTCAGCAATACCGCCAGGAGGGCGTGAGCGTACCGCCCTCCGGCGAGCCCGAACGGGCGATGGCGTAGCGAAGCTCGGCGCTGATGGCGGAAGCCACCACCATAGCCGCGGCAGCGGCGCGGGCGCCGAGCCCGGCGGCGCTGCTTGGCCGGCTCGGCGCGCTGCTGCGGCGCGGCGAGATCGCGCTGGCGTTGGGCGTCGTCGCCATCCTGGTCGTGCTCATCCTGCCGATGCCGACCTGGATGCTCGACATCAGCCTCGCGCTGTCGATCACCTTTTCAGTCGTGATCCTGATGGTGGCGCTGTTCATCCAGCGTCCGCTCGAGTTCTCCTCGTTCCCGACCGTGCTGCTCATCGCGACGATGCTACGGCTCGCCCTCAATCTCGCCTCGACGCGGCTCATTCTGAGCCACGGGCATGAGGGCACCGCCGCCGCCGGCCATGTCATCCAGGCCTTCGGCAACTTCGTCATGGGCGGCAATTTCGTCATCGGGGTCATCGTCTTCATCATCCTGGTGGTGGTGAATTTCGTCGTCATCACCAAGGGTTCGGGGCGCATCGCCGAGGTTGCGGCGCGCTTCAGCCTGGACAGCATGCCCGGCAAGCAGATGGCGATCGACGCCGATCTCTCTGCCGGCCTCATCAACGAAGACACCGCCCGCAAGCGTCGCAGCGAGCTCGAGGATGAGAGCAATTTCTATGGCGCCATGGACGGCGCTTCGAAATTCGTTCGCGGCGATGCCGTCGCGGGGCTCATCATCACCGCCATCAATATCGGCGCCGGCATCATCATCGGCGTCGTGCAGCAGGGCATCTCGTTCAGCGAAGCGACACAGAGCTATACGCTGCTCACCGTCGGCGACGGCCTGGTCTCGCAGATCCCGGCGCTCATCGTTTCCACCGCCGCCGGCATGCTCGTCTCCAAGGCAGGCGTCAGCGGCTCGACCGACAAGGCGTTGTTCGGTCAGCTTTCCGCTTACCCCGCCGCGCTCGGCGTCGCGTCCTTCCTCATGCTGGCGCTGGCGCTGATGCCCGGAATTCCCATGCTGCCCTTCCTGATACTGTCGGCGCTCGCCGGCGGCGGCGCGTGGAAGGCGACCGAGCGCCAGGAAAAAGCCGCAGCGGCCGAAGCGGCGGCACAGCAGGCCAAAACCGCAGCGCCGGTGAAAGAAGAGCCGATCCAGACGGCGCTGCAGATCGATCAGCTTCGCCTCGAGCTGGGCTACGGTCTCCTGAGCCTCATCAACAGCGACCACGGCACCCGCCTCACCGATCAGGTGCGCGCGCTGCGCCGCCAGCTCGCCGCCGAGATCGGCTTCATCATGCCGTCGGTGCGCATTCAGGACAATCTGCAGCTCCCCGCCAACACCTATGTCATCCGCGTCAAGGAGATCGAGGCGGGGCGCGGCGATCTCCGCCCCAACATGCTGCTGGTGATGGATCCGCGCGGCGGGCAGATCTCGATCCCGGGCGAGCCGACGGTCGAGCCGACCTTCGGGCTGCCGGCGCAATGGGTCGCCGAGGCCCATCGCGAGGAGGCGACCTTCCGCGGCTATACCGCGGTCGAGCCGCAAACCGTGATCACCACGCATCTCACCGAGGTGATCAAGGACAATATGGCCGAGCTCTTGTCCTACGCCGAGACGCAGAAGCTGATCGACGAGCTCGACAAGAGCCACCAGAAGCTGATCGCCGACATGGTGCCGAGCCAGATCTCGGTCGGCGGCATCCAGCGCGTGCTGCAGAATCTGCTCGCCGAGCGCGTCTCGATCCGCGATCTGCCGACGATTCTCGAAGGCATCTCCGAGGCCTGCGGCTACAGCCGCAATGTCAGCGTCATCACCGAGCATGTGCGGGCCCGCCTTGCCCGCCAGATCAGCGAGCAGAACACCGCGGAGACCGGCTTCATTCCGCTGATCAGCCTGTCGCCCGCCTGGGAGCAGTCCTTCGCCGAGGCGCTGACCGGACAGGGCGAAGAGCGGCATCTCAGCATGTCGCCGAGCCGGCTGCAGGAATTCATCGCCGCCGTGCGCACCGTCTTCGAGCGCCATGCCATGCAGGGCGAGACGCCAGTGCTGCTGACCAGCGCCGGCGTCCGCCCGTATGTGCGCTCGATCATCGAGCGCTTCCGGCCGATCACGGTGGTGATGTCGCAGAACGAGGTGCATCCCAAGGCGAAGATAAAGACGGTGGGAACCATCTAAGCGATGCGGCTCAGAACCTTTACGGCACCGACGATGAGCGAGGCGATGGCGCTGGTGCGCGCGCGGCTCGGCTCCGATGCCGTCATCGTCTCGACCGAGGAAGGCGAGGACGGCGCGACGCGGCTTACCGCTGCGGTGGAGCAGCCCGAGCGCCTGGCGCCGGGCATCGAGCCCGACGTCATCGACGTGCTCAATGAAGCCCTCTCGGGCCACGGGCTCGCACCGCTCATCGTCGAGAAGATCCTCTGCGCCGCCCTCCCCTTCGAGACCGACGAGCCGCTGCTGGCGCTGGCGAGCGCCTTTGCCACCTTCTTCAGCTTCAAGCCGCTCGAGGGCGAGGCGCGCCGGCCGCTGTTGCTGGCGGGTCCACCGGGCGCGGGCAAGACCGTATCGATCGCCAAGCTCGCGACGCGCGCGGTCGTGGCGGGAACGCCGGTGCGTATCGTCACTGCCGACACCGTGCGCGCCGGCGGCATCGAGCAGCTCGAGGCTTTTGCCCGCGTGCTGCAGCTGCCGCTGCATCGCGCGGAAAGCGCGCAGCGCCTCGGCGCGCTCAGCGCGGTGGAGCAGCCCGGCGAGCTGCTGCTCGTCGACTCTCCCGGCATCAATCCCTATAGCGCCGGCGACCGTCGCGAGCTGTCGCAGCTCATCGCCGCCAGCCGCGCCGAGCCCGTGCTGGTGCTGCCGGCCGGCGGCGATGCCGTCGACACGGTCGAGATGGCGCGGATCTTTCGCGACCTCGGCGCCAGCCGCATGATCGTCACGCGGCTCGATATGGTGCAGCGCCTCGGCAGCGTCATTGGCTGCGCCGAGACGCTGCGCCTCGGCTTCGCCGAAGCCGGCACCTCGCCCGACATCGCCAAAGGGCTCACCGCCTTCAATCCCGTCGTTCTCGCACGCCTCGTTCTGCCGAAGCCGCAACAGCAGCCGCGGCAGGCCAAAGCCATGAGAGGGTCATTATGAAGCCAGCCTCTTCCATCGTGCAGGCGTTTCCGACGCCTGGCCAGGCCGCGATGCCGCGCAAGCGCAACATCATCGCCATCGCCTCCGGCAAGGGCGGCGTCGGCAAGACCTGGTTCTCGATCACTCTCGCCCATGCCATGGCCAAGGCGGGCAAGCGGGCGCTGCTCTTCGACGGCGATCTCGGCCTCGCCAATGTCGATGTTCAGCTCGGCATCACGCCGGAGCGCGACCTCGCCAGCGTCATCGCCGGCGAAGCGACCCTCACTCAGGCGGCGACGCGCTTTGACGGCGGCTTCGACATCATCGCCGGACGCTCCGGCTCGGGCGGCCTCGCCACCTTGTCGCCGAACCGGCTGCTGGCGCTACGCAGCGAGCTGCATCTGCTGGCGGAGAATTACGATTGGGTCGTGCTCGATCTCGGCGCCGGCATCGAGCGCACGGTGCGCCTCCTCACCGCGCATTGTCGCGCCTGCCTCGTCATCACGACGGACGAGCCGACCTCGATCACCGATGCCTATGCCTACATCAAGGTCACGGCGATGGAGCAGCTCGCCGGCGGCATTCAGATCGTCGTCAACATGGTGTCGAACCAGCGCGAGGGCGAGCGGGTCTACGGCACCTTGCTGCGCGCTTGCCGCGAATTCCTCAAATTCGAGCCGCCGCTCGCCGGCATCATCCGCCGCGACGACCACGTCAAGGACAGCATCCGCCGCCAGACGTCGCTGCTGACCCGCCATCCCGGCAGTGAAGCGGCAAGCGATGTCGAGGCGATCTTCCAGCGCCTCGATCACGCCCTCTGAGCCGGACGGAGGGGGGCGGCCATGGCAGATAGCTTCGGCAATGTCTCCCTTCCCGGCGCGCCGCTCATCCCTGGCGTCGCGGTGACGGCATCGCTGCCGGTGATCGAGCTGGCGCAACAACCACCGGCCGCGTTGCTCTTGGCCGCGACGCTCGCCGCAATCGTCGTCGGCCGCGGCGGCAACGGAGCGCTGCTGCTGCGCACCGATTATGGCACGCTGGCGCTGAAGACCTCGCTCTCCCTGCCCGCCGGCAGCCAAGTCAATCTGAAGCTGCTGCCGGGGCCGCCGCCTTCGGTGGTCCTGCTCCATGTCGAATCCTCGGGTACACCGGGCGAGACGCCAGCGCTGCAACAGGCGGCGACCGCCAGCCTCGCCGGCGCCGCCAAGGCTCCCGCCGCCGCGAACGGCGCTGCCGCGGAGGCCACGGAGACGGCGCCGGCACAGCTTGCGCTCGGCAATGCGGTCGAGGCGACGGTCACGGCGCCGGCCGCCAATGCCGGCGCGGCGCTCGCCGCCGGAACGCGGCTGATGCTGCGCGTGACCGTTGCCGATCTGCCGACGGCACCGCCGGCGGCAACAGACGCCGACGCGGCGCCCGCGAAGCTCGGCGGCACGGCGCCGACGACCGATTCAGAGGCGCCACCGGCGAGCCTCAGCGGCACGGTGCTGGCCGGCTCGGCCGATGCCGCGGGAACAACACTGCTCGACACGCCGCTGGGCACGCTCGCGCTCGACCGCCGCTTGGCGCTGCCGCCCGGCGCGACCGTCGAGCTGAGCGATGTCACCATCCTGCCGCGCGCCCCGGCCGAGGCGGTGGGCGCCACGACCGTCGTGCCTGCGCGCCTCGTCGCGCTGCCGCTGGGCGGCGCGACGCCGGCCCTTCCGCTCGGCAGCCGCCTCGAGCTCCGTGTCCAGGCGCTGGCCGGGACGGCGCCGGAGGAGGTCGATCTCGCCGGCACCGTCGTGGCATCGACCGCTGGCGAAACCGTGGTCGAGACGCCGATCGGCACGCTGGCCCTGGAGCGGCGGCTGGCGCTGCCGCCGGGAAGCTTCGTCACCCTGCAGCAGCTTGCCGCAACGCCGCCCGATGACCCCTCCGACCTGCCGCTGGCCCAACGCACGACCTGGCCGGCGCTCGAAGAGACGCTCGCGACCCTCGAGCGCGCTCTCCCCGACCTCGCCGCGCAGCTGCGCAGCACCCTCGCGCCGGCTTCCGGGCAAGAGCTGGCCGGCACCCTGCTCTTCCTGATGAGCGCGCTCAACGCCGGGACTTGGCCGGGCCCCCGGATCCTCGAGACGCTCGACGCGTTCGGCCGCCGCGACCTTCGCCTGAAGCTGGAGAGCGACGTCACCGAGCTGCGCGAGCTCGATTCATCCCGATCCGGCGACTGGCACGTTTATGCACTGCCGCTCATCGACGGCGGCGCGGTGCGGCCGGTGCGGCTCTATTTCCGCCGTCGCGCGGCGAGCTCTCCTGCCGGCGATCAAGGCACGCGCTTCGTGCTCGAGGT
This sequence comes from Alphaproteobacteria bacterium, assembly GCA_030039975.1. Lineage (GTDB taxonomy): Bacteria > Pseudomonadota > Alphaproteobacteria > ATCC43930 > CGMCC-115725 > DAHUYF01. The sequence goes on along the minus strand of JASHUO010000675.1, from coordinate 532 downwards.
CGAGATGAGCCGCATGGGCGCGCTGCAGCTCGACGGGCTGGTGCGCCCGCAACGCTTCGACCTCGTGCTGCGCAGCCATCGTCCCATCGCGGCGGAGCTGCGTCAGGAAATCACCGAAATCTTCCACGGTGCCGTGGCGGCATCGGGGCTTGGCGGCGATATCACCTTCACCACCGCCTCGCGCTTCGCCGTGGCGCCGCTCGAAGCGCTGGCCGCTCATATCGGGGTGAACGCTTAAGCCAGGGGTTGCCCGGCTTGATCAGGCGGCACGGCTCGGCTCATTCTGGTCCCGCAGAGACGATGATGCGGGTGCGTCCATGCCTCTCCAGCTCAGATCACGCCTGATCGCCGCCATCATGTCGAATGGGGATGCGCCACTCGATCGAGCGCGGCGCTTTTGCCAGCGCGCCGTGCTCGCCGTGCTGCTATGCGGCGCCGGTGCGGCGCCGGTGATGGCGCAAAGTCTCGTGCTGCCGCCGATTGTCGAGCCGCCCAGTCAGGAAGATCACATCGGCAAGGTGATCTTCCTCGA
>JASHUO010000674.1 GCA_030039975.1 Alphaproteobacteria bacterium | reverse complement strand
GGCGGGCGGGCGCGGCGCAGCAGCACCAGCAGCGGAACGGCGGCCAAGGTCACCACCATCATGAATTTGAAATTATCGATATAGGCGATCATCGCCGCCTGGCGGGTGACTTCCTGATTGAGCGCCGAGAGCCCCGCCGTGGTGTGCAGGTTCCAGAAATGCTGCATCGCCGGCAGCCGCAGCGCCGACGTAAAGGGCGACACTTCGCCGGCAAGCGAGGCATGGACGGTCTGCGTCATGCGGTCCTGCAAGGTCTCGACCATGGAGATGCCGATGCTGCCGCCGATGTTGCGCACCAGGCTGAAGAACCCGGCCGCTTGGGCGCGGAAGGACGGGGCGAGCGTGCCGAAGGCGACGGTGCTGAGCGGTACGAACAGGAAGCCGAGCCCGACGCCCTGGACCAGCCCGGCCCAGATGATCGGCCAATAATCCATGTCGAGCGAATAATCCGTCATCTGGTAGAGCGAGAAGGTGGTGACGGCGAGGCCGACGAGCAGCAGCAGGCGCACATCGAGGCGATTGATGAGGCGGCCCACGGCGAGCATGGCGAACATGGTGCCGACGCCGCGCGGCATCATCACGACCCCGGCGGTGGTGACGGGATAGTCCATCAGGTCCTGCAGCATCGGCGGCAGCAGCGCCAGGGTAGCGTAGAGGATGATGCCGACGACGAAGATCAGGATGCAGCTGCCGACGAAATTGCGGTCCTTGAGCAGCGCGGGGGTCAGGAACGGCCGGTCGGCGATGCCGGTCCACATCGCGAACATCCAGAAGCCGCAAATCGCGAGCGCGCATTCGATGACGATCTCGCGCGAACCGAACCAGTCGTTCTGCTCGCCGCGGTCGAGCATGATCTGCAAAGCGCCGACGCCGAGGCTGAGCAGGGCAAAGCCGAGAAAATCGAAGCGCAGGCCGCGGTCGCGCTGAGTGTCGCGGACGAAGAGCAGAATGCCGAGAAAGGCGAGGATGCCGACCGGCAAATTGATGTAGAAGACCCAGCGCCAATCGTAATTGAAGGTGAGCCAGCCGCCGAGCGTCGGCCCAAGGATCGGCCCCACCATGATGCCGGCGCCCCAGATCGCCATTGCCTGGCCCTGCTTCTCGCGCGGATTGATGTCGAGCAGCACCGATTGCGAGAGCGGCACCAGCGCCGCGCCGAAGATGCCTTGCAGCAAGCGGAAGAGCACCATCTCGGCAAGGCTGGTGGCGCCGCCGCACAGCATCGAGGCGACGGTGAAACCGAAGACCGAGACGAGGAAGACGCGCTTCAGCCCGATGCGGCCGGTGATCCAGCCGGTGACCGGCGTCATCACCGCGGCGGCGACGATATAAGAGGTGAGCACCCAGGTGATCTGGTCCTGGGCGGTCGAGAGGCTCCCCTGCATATAAGGCAGCGCCACATTGGCGATCGTCGTGTCGAGCGCCTGCATGATCGTCGCCAGCATGATCGAGACGGTGATCAGGCCGCGATTGGGTACGGGCGCGGTGGTGGGCATCGCGCCCCTCAGAAGATCGAGGCGATGAACCGCGCCAGCGGCGTCTCGTGGCGCGTGTCGACATCGACATAGGCGCTCATGCCGGCGCGCAGCGGCTGCGCCGGATCCGGGTTCTCGACGGCCAGCCGCACCGGCAGGCGCTGAACCACCTTGACCCAGTTGCCGGTGGCGTTCTGCGGCGGCAGTACGGAGAATTGCGAGCCGGTGCCCGGGCTGAGGCTGGTGACGCGCGCCTTGAAGGCAGCGTCGGGATAGGCATCGACCGAGATCGTCGCCTCGTCACCCGGCTTCATATGGGTGAGCTCGGTCTCCTTGAAATTCGCCTCGATCCAGGGGTGGTCGGTCTCGACCAGCGAGAAGGCGGGCGTCGAGGAGGTGAGATAGTTGCCGGCCGGAAGCTTGTTGACATTGGTGACGATGCCGTTGGCCGGCGCGCGGATCACGGTATAGCCGAGATTGAGCTGCGCCTGATCGAGTTGCGCCTGCCGTTCCTCGACCAGCGGATGCTGATCGGTCGGAATGTCGGGATTGCCGCCGAGGCTCGCCAGGATGTTGGCGATCTGCGCCTCTACGCTCTCCACCTGTTGGCGGGCGGTGACGTAGCGGTTGCGCGCCTGATCATAGCTCGATTGCGAGGTGACATGCGTCTCCAGCAGATGCTGCTGGCGCTCGTATTCGCTCTGCTGATATTTGAGCGTGTCCTGCGCCGCCGCGAGATCGGCAAGACGCTGGCGGTAGGTGGCGCGCATCCCCTCGACTTGCAGCCTGGCGTTGGCAAGCTGCGCCGCTGCGTGCTCGACCGCGGCGCGGTAAGGCCGGTCGTCAAGCCGGATCAGGACCTGCCCCGCTTTGACGTAGTCGTTGTCGTGCACTTCGACCGCGACGACGCGACCGGAAACGTCGCTGCTCACCGCGACCGTGTCGGCTTGGACATAAGCGTCGTCGGTCGAGACGTAGCGGCCGGAGGTCACATACCACCAGCCACCGGCAAGGGCGATGACGAGGGGCAGCGCGAACATCAGCACGAGGCGCAACAAGCGCGCACGACTCCAGCGGCGCTGGCGCCCAGTCGCGCGCTCGCGAACGCGATCGGAGGTCGTCGAACTCATAGAGCGGTCTCCACGGGTTCGCGTTGCATTGTGGCGACGGGCTTGCTTCCCTCATCGCTGCGCCGGTCGGACAGGTTGCCGCGAACGCGCACCAGCACATCGATGATGTGTTCGCGCGCGCCACCGGCGATGCCGGCGAAGGCCTCGTCATAGACAGTGTCGGCGAGCGTGCGGCAGCGATCGACCAACGGACGCGCGCGCTCCGTCAGGAACAGCCGATGCGCGCGGCGATCGGCAGGATCGGCGCGGCGCTCCACCAGCTCCGCCTCCTGCATGCGGTCGATGAGGCGGCCCACCGTGATTGGCTCGAGCTCGAGCAGTTCGGCGAGGCCCGATTGGTTGATGCCTTCGTGCCGCTGCAAATGGGCGAGGACCTGCCATTGCGCGCGGGTGAGGCCGAGCGGCCGGGCGCGCTGCTCATAGCGCTTGCGCATCAGCCGCGCGATGTCGTGCAACAGGAAGCCGAAGCTGCGATCGAGAGTCGGTTGAGTCATGGGCCGGTATATAATAAGCGTGCTTATAATAAGCCAGACTATTTCCGGAAGCCAGCCTTGCGCAAAGCGCGGGGGTGCGGAAGATGGCAGGAAACCCCGGAGGATCTCCCAATGCCCGCCGTTACCGCCGAGCCTGCCGCCCGCGCCGCCACCGCGCGCACGCCCAACAATCTCCAGCCCTACTGGATGCCGTTCACCGCCAACCGGCAGTTCAAGGCGCAGCCACGGCTGCTCGTCGGCGCCAAGGGCCTTCACTATACCAGCGCCGATGGCCGGGCGGTGCTCGATGGCACAGCGGGGCTCTGGTGCTGCAACGCCGGCCATGCCCATCCCAAGATCGTCGCGGCGATCCAGGCACAGGCCGCCGAGATGGACTATGCGCCGGCCTTCCAGATGGGCCATCCCAAGGCCTTCGAGCTCGCGGCGCGCGTCGCGGCGCTGGCGCCCGGCGATCTCGATCACGTCTTCTTTACCAATTCCGGCTCCGAGGCGGTCGACACCGCGCTCAAGATCGCCATCGCCTATCAGCGCCTGCGCGGTGAAGGCACGCGCACCCGCCTCATCGGCCGCGAGCGCGGCTATCACGGCGTCGGCTTCGGCGGCATGTCGGTGGGCGGCATCGCCACCAACCGCAAATTCTTCGGCCCGTTGCTGTCCGGCGTCGACCATCTGCCGCACACGTATGATCGCGCGAAGCAGGGGTTCTCGCGCGGCCAGCCCGAATGGGGCGCGCATCTCGCCGACGAGCTCGAGCGCATCATCGCGCTGCACGACGCCTCGACCATCGCCGCAGTCATCGTCGAGCCTGTCGCCTGCTCGACCGGCGTGCTGGTGCCGCCCAAGGGCTATCTCGAGCGGCTGCGCGAGATCTGCACCAAGCACGGCATTCTGCTCATCTTCGATGAGGTCATCACCGGCTTCGGCCGGCTCGGCACGAATTTCGCCGTCGACTATTTCGGCGTCATGCCCGACCTCGTCACCACCGCCAAGGGGCTGACCTCAGGGGCAGTGCCGATGGGCGCGGTGATCGCGCGCAAGGGCATCTACGACACCTTCATGACCGGGCCCGATTACGCGATCGAGCTCTTCCACGGCTACACCTATTCGGGCCATCCCCTGGCTTGCGCCGCCGGACTCGCGGCGCTCGAGGTCTATGCCGAGGAAGGCCTCTTCGAGAAGGTGCGGACGCTCGCGCCCTATTGGGAAGAGCGGGTGCACGGGCTGAAAGGCGTGCCGCATGTCATCGACATCCGCAATCTCGGCCTCATCGCCGCGATCGAGCTCGAGCCGATCCCCGGCCAGCCGGCGAAGCGCGCCTTCGATGCGTTCCTCGCCGCCTATGAGAAGGGGCTTCTCATCCGCACCACCGGCGACATCATCGCGTTGTCGCCGCCGCTCACCATCGGCAAGCGCGAGATCGACGAGATCTTCGGCAAGCTTGCCGAGGTGCTGAAAGCGGCGGGCTAGGCCCTAGCGACCCGATCTGACGGCGACGCCCCGCAGCACGAGCTGCGTCGCCGTTCGGGTCGCCGCGGCGAAGACCGCATCGTCGAGCCGGTCCTTGCCGAGCACGGCCGCGATCTGCGCTGCGAAATCGGCATAGGTCTGCGTCAGCGCCCAGAGCCCGAACAGGAGATGCGCGGGGTCGATCTCGTCGATCTTTCCCGCCGCGATCCAACCGCGGATCACCTCGCTTTTCTGCTGCACCAGTCGCCTCAGCCGCCCCTTGAGGAAGGGTTGCACGTGACGCGCGCCGCCGATCAGCTCCATCGCCCAGAGCCGCGACGGCTCCGGCAGGGTGCGTGAGCTTTCGAGCTTGCGCGCCACGTATCGAGCGAGTGCATCGGCCGGCTCGGCTTCGGGCCTGATCTCGTCGAGAGCATCGAGCCAGATCTCGAGAATGCGCTCCAACACCGCGGCATAGAGCAGCCGCTTGGTGCGAAAATAGTAGTGCAGATTGGGCTTGGGTACCTTGGCCTTGCGCGCGATTTCGGCGGTGCTGGCGCCGCTGAAGCCTTTGCGGGCGAAGACCGCCTCGGCGGCCTTCAAAATCTTCGCCTCGTTGCGCTCGCGCACAGCGGCGCGGCCATTCGCGGGCCGGCCCTTGCCATTCGCCGCCCGGCGTGCCGGCAGGCTTCTCACATCCCCATGCGCCATGCTGCTCTTCCCGGCCGCGCTCCTGCCCGATCTTCCTTCAAGCTTGAACAATCGGTCAACTTCCTAATAGAGTTGGCGAAGGCGACGGCGGCTCGGCCGGCGCCTGGGGACGGCATATTATGGCGAAGAAGCAGGCGATGGCGGCGGACATCGCGGCGCAGCGGCTGCCGCCCGAAGCCTATCGCGACAATTTCGCGGATATCCACCCGCCGCTCGACCGCAATGCGGCGCTGATCGAGGCCGATCGCTGCCATTTCTGCTATGACGCGCCCTGTATCGAAGCCTGCCCCACCGGCATCGACATTCCCGGTTTCATCAAGCGGATCGCCGCCGACAATGTCGAGGGCGCCGGGCTCAAGATCCTCGAAGCCAACATCTTCGGCGGCACTTGTGCACGGGTATGCCCGACCGAGATCCTGTGCGAGCAGGCTTGCGTTCGCACGGCGCAGGAGGGGAAACCCGTCCGGATCGGCCGCTTGCAACGTTATGCCTGCGATCCCGTCTTGACCGGCCCGGCTCACCCCTTTGGCCGCAGCTCGGGCA
>JASHUO010000673.1 GCA_030039975.1 Alphaproteobacteria bacterium | reverse complement strand
GCTTTGCCAAATCCATCGCTAAGCGATCCTGTAGCTGTCGCATTTCGGGGATAGCGAAATGGTAGCGACGGGACGCCGCAGGGGTGAGGGTCATTTTCGTGTCAGCGGAACTATCAGGCGCGCGGCTTGGTTGGGCTGCTCCCGAGCCGGGCGACCTCGGCGAGAGGCAGCCGGACGCGCATGAGAAGTCCGCTCGGCCGCCGCGCCTCGGCCCGGATGGTGCCGCCAAGCGCCTCGACATTGCGCCGCGCGATCCAGAGTCCGATGCCGAAATGCGTATCGTACTCGTCGCTGCGCGACGGCGAGCGCTCCGAGAAGTAGCGATCGAAGATGCGATCGAGATTTTCCGACGCAACGCCGGGACCGCTATCGCCGATCAGCAGCTCGGCGAAGCCATCGCGCGCTTCGAGTCTCACGCCGATGCTCTCGCCCTCGGGCGAAAACGAGATGGCATTGTCGAGCAGATTCTCGATCACCGTCTCGACCATCTCCTCATTGGCATGCGAGAGGACGCGCGGTGCGATATGGCCTTTGAGGTTCAAGCGGCGCTCGAGCAGCGCTTCGGCATGCGCCTGCAGCAGCCGGCCGAGAATGCTCGAGAGGTCGAGATCGGTGCGCGGCATGTCCATGACGTCGGCCGTCGCCTCGTCGAGCCGGCGCGCCGAAGCGACGAGCCCATCGAGTTTGTCGAGCGAGGCCTCGATCAACCCCACGGCGCGGAGCCCGCGCTGATTCTCGATGGCGATGGCGCGCTTCAACGGCTCGAGCGACTGGCGGATGACGGCGATCGGCGTCTTGAAGGCGTGGGCGTTGTCCTCCGCCGCGCGGCGGATGTCGCGCGCCGAAGCGTCGAGCACCTCGACCATGTGATCGAACTCTTCGGCGACATCGGCGAGCTCGGGAATGTCGTTCTGCGCCCGGAACGAGCCGCCGCTGGAACGACGCTCGCGAATCGTGCGCGCGCGCTCGGCGAAGCGCCGCAAGCCGCGGCGCACGCTCCAGAACGTCGTGATGGTGAGCAACACCATGGCGAGATAGATCGCCGCGGCGACGCGCACCTCGGAGCTCGCCCAGTAGGGTCGGCCGAGATTGGATCCCGGCAGCGAGCCGGCGGCCGACGAGGTCACCACCACCCAGCAGCCCGACGGCGTCTTGAGCGGCGTCATCGAGGTCACGACCTCGTCATTGCCCTGCGGCGTCCGGTAGCGCAGGGCGAAGGGAAATTCGCCATCGCAGCTCGTCGAGAGCCGGTCGAGGACCCCTTGCTGGCGCAGGGTCTCGCGCTCGGCGTCGAGCTGTGCCGTCGACACCACCGGCCAGGAGGCGACGTAGAAAAAGCCGGCGGTGCCCGTGGGCGCGAAGAGCAGCTTCACATTGGTGAAGTCGTCGGCAAAGCGCGCCAGCTCGTGGCCGAGCTGCGGCAGCGCCGGGCGGTCGCTGCCCGAGAGGAGCGGCGCCAGCGCCGCGGTGATGACGTGGCCATGCTCGCGCACGCTGCGCAGCAAAACCGCTTTCTCCGCCTCGTCGGCGGCGCGGAACTGGTCGTAGACGATGAGCGGCACGATCAGAAAGATCGTGGCCAGCACCGCCGCCTTCGCCGTCAGCGAGCGATAGAATCGCGGCCGTGGCGCCGCTTGCGGCGGCGGCAGCGCGGGCGCGTATTCCTGCCGGCTAGTCGCCGGCAATCCAGCGGTAGCCGAATCCGGCATAATTGTGAATCTGGTCGAAATCGCCGTCGATGTCGCGGAATTTCTTGCGAATGCGCTTGATGAAGGTACGCACATTGGCGCGGTAGCCCTCGGCGCCGTAGCCGGCGACGAAGTCCTTGCCGTGCACGAGGTCGTAGATCTCGCGATACCCGACATCCTCGCCGCTGCGCGAGGCGAGCAGCGCCACGATCTTGAACTCGGTCAGGGTGAGGTCGAGGGTCTTGGTCGTCCAGGCGGCGCGGTTGGTGTCGAAGCGCAGCTCGAGCTTGCCGAGCGCGACGACATCCCCGACCGGGCGCTTCGCCGCCACGGGCTCCGGTATCGGGCGCATGCCTTCGGTGATGAGATGGAGCCGCTTCAGCAGAATCGAGAGCCGCCGCGACTTGTCGATGAAGTCGACGGCGCCGCCTTCGAGCGCGGCCTCTTCGTAGATGTCGTCGCTGAGCACGGTGAGAAAGATGACCGGCGTCGTCGTCCCGGCGCGGCGGAGTCGGCGCAACACCTCAAGTCCGTTCAACCCGGGCATGCGCCAGTCGAGCAAAATCACATCGGCGTTGCCGCCGCGCTGGAAATAATCGAGCGCCGGCTCGCCGGAAGAGAAGCTCTGCACGTCGAAGCCCTCGTCGACAAGGTTCAGTCCGAGCGATTCGCGAAATGAATCGTCGTCGTCAACGAGAACGATCCGCACCGGCGGCAGTGTCTGCATTGGTCCGCTGCTCGCTGACGAGGGTGTCGTAGCATCGCTGGGAAGATCGTGCGGGTACGTCATGGCTCCTGACTTCGTAGTGGAGGGCGCGCATGGCCTGGCTCTGGAGGTCCAGGTAGAAATACACATCGATCTCGCAGTCGCCCCCAGCATAGCGCCAAATCGTGGCCGGCGGAGCCTCCGCGCGGCTCTGCGGTTCGCCGAGCAATTCGGCGACATGCGGCTGGTCGAGCCCGATCAACTGATCGGGTCCGGCCGTTGGCGGGGGCTCGGCCTGCTCGCCCGAAGGCGGGGGCAGGCGGGCAAGGTTTGGTCCCGGCGGCGCTGGCTTGCGCGGTGGTGGCGGTGGCAGCGGCAGCTGCTCGCTCACCGGTGGTGCGGTCGGGGGTGCGGGCGGCGGCGCCGGCGGCTGAAAAAACTGGCAAGCGCCGAGCGTCAGCGCGAGGCATGACGCCAGCACGGCCGGCGCGCTCGCTCTGATGCGGTTGGACAATGTCATCCTCCTGCCCCATCCCCAAGCTCGCCGCCATTATGGTCAATTTACCGTTAACAAGGCGACCGTTACGTTCTGCTTCGTTGCATGGCAACGGCTTGGGGCGTGGTTCCATGCGCCCTCGATTTGTGGCAAGGTCGCTCGCGATACGCAAGGAGCGGAACGTGGCGGCAGCAGCGGCGAGCAAGACGGAGGCTTTGCGGTTCCTCGATCTGACAGCCTTCGAGCGGGCGCCGTTGGCGACGGAGCCGTTTCCGTGGCTGGTCGTGCCCGGCTTCGTTCCGGGACCGGCCCGAGCGTTGCTTTCCCGCGACTTCCCCGCGATCGACGAGCCCGGCAGTTTCCCCCTGGGGGATTTGAAGTATGGGCCGGCTTTCCACGCCTTCATCGCCGAGCTCCAGGGCACGGGGCTGCAGCGGGCTTTCGCCGAGAAATTTGCCATCGATCTCGCCGGCCGGCCGACCATGATCACGGTACGCGGCCAGGCGCGCGCCGCCGATGGCCGAATCCACACCGATACCGCCAGCAAGCTCATTACCGTATTGATCTATATGAATGAATCCTGGGAAGCGCCGGGCGGGCGGCTGCGCCTGCTGCGCTCGCCCGACAGCCTCGAGGATGCGATCGCCGAGGTGCCGCCGGCGGCCGGGACGCTGCTCGCCTTTCGCGTCACGCCGCAATCCTGGCACGGCCATGCCCCGGTGAGCGGCCCGCGGCGAGTCATCCAGCTCAACTGGGTCGAGAGCGAGCGCGTGGTCCGCCGCGAGCGGCTCCGCCACGGGGTTTCGGCGCGCGTGAAGCGGTTTTTCGCTCGCGCGCGCTGAGGCGGCGAGCGCCGCCACGTCGCGCCGGCGTCCGGCGGCATCCCTGAAACAGCCGGACGAAGCAAAGCGCGCCTGGGTGGTATGCTGGCGGCGCGGCAACTTCGACGTCGCGTCAACCGTTCAGCAAGCGCGGATGAGGCGGTGGCAGTGACCGATCGGCTGGCGACCTATCGCAGGAAGCGCGATTTCGCGCAGACGCCGGAGCCGCAAGGGGCGCCGGGCCGCCGCGCCGCGCGAGCCCTGCGCTTTGTCGTTCAGAAGCATGCGGCGCGACGACTCCACTACGATTTCCGGCTGGAGCTGGGCGGCACCTTGCGCAGCTGGGCGGTGCCCAAGGGACCGAGCTTCGATCCCGGCGTGAAGCGTCTTGCCGTGCAAGTCGAGGACCATCCGCTGGATTATGCCGATTTCGAAGGCGTCATCCCCGAAGGCCAGTATGGCGGCGGCACGGTGCTGGTCTGGGATACCGGGACCTGGACGCCGACCGGCAAGGATCCCGAAGCCGATCTCAAGGCGGGCGCACTCAAATTCGCGCTGCATGGCAAGAAGCTCCGCGGCGGCTGGGCGCTGGCCCGCATGGGCGGCAAGCGCGGCGACAAGAACTGGCTATTGATCAAGGAGAAGGATGAGACCGCCAAGCCGGGCAGCGG
>JASHUO010000672.1 GCA_030039975.1 Alphaproteobacteria bacterium | reverse complement strand
AAGGTCTCGATGAACGCCGTGCCGAGCTCGGCCCCAAACAAGCGACCGGTTTGCAGCACCGCGCCAAAGGTGGTTGCCTCGCTCGGCTGCAGATGCTTCAGGAAGAACCAGACCACCGAGGTCAGCGCGACGGATTGGCCCATCGCTTGCGCGATCTGCGACGGCAGGAAGTCGACGCCGATCCAGCTGTCGGTGAGCTGTCCCGCCATGAAGCAGGCCGCGCCGACGAGCGAAAAGCCCAAGGCCGTCATTATGCGGGCATCGACGAAGCGCAAGATGGTGGCGACGATCGGTGCAATCAGAAACTGCGGCAGCGCGATCCAGATCAACACGCTGCCAACCTCGATCGCGCGATAGTCCTGCACCGTCGTCAGGTATTGCGGGATAATGTAGGTGGTGGACAGTATGACGAAGCGGAAGAAGGTGATCAGCAGGAACAGCAGCGGAATGTTGCCGCTGGTTGCGAAGCGCAGATTGATCCAGGGACGGTCGTGGCGGAGCTCATGCACGACGAAGGCAACCAGAAGAAGAACGCCGCCCAGCAGCAAGCCGTTGATCAGCCCGGAGTTGAACCAGTCGAGGCGATTGCCTTGGTCGAGGCCGGCATAAAGCACGCTGAAGCCCGCCGATGCGAGGACGATCCCTCCCCAATCGGCAGTCTTCAGCAGCTGACGGTTCACAGGCTGGCGCGGCATGCCGAAATGGATGCAGAGGAGCATGAGCGGCGACAACAGCGTCGTGTCCCAGAAGATCCACTGCCACACTCCGTTGTCGCTGAAATAGCCTTCGACTGAAGCCGCAATGTTAAGCGACAATTCCAGATTCATCGCATACGCCGCGACGCCATAGACGACCAGCCGCTGGGGCAGGTTCTGCACCACGAAGCCGATGGTGAGGGGGATGAAGGTGCCGGAGCCAAGGCCGCTGATCGTCTGGAACACCAAGGCCGAGCGAAGGTCGGGGGAGAAGGGCAGGAGCAGGTTGGAGACCCCGAAGACAGTGCAAGAGATCATCAGCACCCGGCGCGGGCCGAACACCATGCCGAGCCAGGCGGAGACCGGCCCGACGGCCATCTGGGCGACGGTATAGGCGGTGGTGAACCAGGCACCCTGATCGAAGCCGGCATGAACGGCGCCGCGGACATCGGCGAGGCCGAAGGTCGTGATGCGACTGTCCAAGGTCGCGATGATCGAGCCCAAAAGCACCGCAAGCACGCCGATGAACGGGCGGGTGGTGATGACCGGCGGATGCTGCGCCGCACGATCGGCCTCGTGGCACAGGCTGTGGGCGACGCGGCCCGGCGCGCCGCTGGGCACCGCTTGCGGAAAGCTACTCCCGGGCGGGGTCACCGCGCGGCGGCTCGTGCGTCGCCGCCGGCTTTGGCCGGGGTGCTGTCGGTGTCGATGGTGGCGATCACGGACATCCCCGGCCGCAGCAGGTCGGCGACTTTCGGATCCGGCTCGAGGACGATCTTGACCGGAATGCGCTGCACGACCTTGGTGAAGTTGCCGGTGGCGTTGTCGGGGGGCAGCAAGGAGAAGTCAGCGCCCGAGGCCGGCGACCAGCTGTCGACATGGCCGTGGAGCACGACGCCGGGAAAGGCATCGACCGTGACCTGCGCCGACTGGCCGAGGCGAACATGCGTCATCTGGGTTTCGCGGTAGTTGGCGATGACCCAGACATGGGGCAGCGGCACCAGCGCGATCACCTGGGTGCCGACGGCGGCATATTGGCCGGCCTGGATCTGCCGCCGGCCGACCATGCCGTCGACGGGGGCGGTGATGCGGGTATAGCCGAGGTTGATGGCGGCGAGGTCGCGCGCCGCCTGCCGGGCCAGCAGCGTCGCCTCCGCTTGTTTCTCCTGGCTGTCCAGCACATTGATCTGCTGGCGCTGTTGCTCGAGCTGGGCCTTGTTGAGCAGGAGCGTCGCCGCCGTGTGCTTCTCGTTGTCGACCGCTTCCTCGGTCCGTTGGGGTGTCCCGGGACCGTGGGCCAGCAGGTTCTGCTGCCGTATCGTTTCCAGGTGATAGCGCGTCAAATCGGCTTTGGTCGCTTCGATGCTGGCCTCGACCTGCTTGATCGTCGCCTGCTGCAAGAGCTTCTGTTGCTTGATGTTTTCGATCGCCGCCTGTGCCGCTTCGACGTTCGCCTGGGCCTGCTCGAGCGCCGCCCGGTAATCATCGTCGACGAGCTGCACCAGCAGCTCGCCCGCCTTGACCCTCTGGAAGTCCTGCACCGGCACGCTGCGGACATAGCCCGGGACCTTCGCGGCCAGCGGCGTCAGATCCGCGGTGAGGTAGGCATCGTCGGTGCTCTGGTAGACGGCCGAGCTCACCCACCAGTCCCATTCGCGCGCCACCACGACGACGAGCACGCCCACCAGCAGAAGAATCAGGAGCCGAATGCCGACACCCGTCCAGCGAGAGGTAAGTGACGGCGCCCGAACATCGCGCGGCGCGCGCGCGATCGGATCTTCGATGGCGCGGGAGACGGTGTGCTCCGCGCCGACCGGCGGGTCGCTCATGGCATTGCCGTGAACCTCGGTCATCCCATCGGGTTCCCCTCGCTGCGCGGTTCCGGACGCTCCCTGAACGGAGTCTGGTGGAAGAACACGGCGACCAGGGTGTGGTCGCCGCAGGCGCGCATCTCGGCGATAGTATCCCTACCGTCGCAGCCCGCCCAACAATAATGATCGGACCCACCCGGTCTCGCGAGCGAGAATTCGATCGCGACGGGCTAGCGTCGATGCGCCATCCCGAGCCGCTCCCGGGGCTTTCGTCCGTTTAGCGCGATGAACCGGACCCGCTCAGACGTTATTCACTTTCAAAATCGGCGCAGTCTCTGCACGAATCTTGCGGCAGGCGTCGGCATCCCGAGTGAGATCGATCCCATATGTCGGAATGATCTCTTTCAGCTTGGGGAGCCAGCCGCTCTGGGTGAGTTCGCTCGCGAAACACTTCTGCAGCACGCCGACAGCGATGAACGCTGCGGTGGATGCGCCTGGGGAGGCCCCGAGCAGGGCGACAAGGGATTTGTCCTCTGCGGCGACCAGTTCGGTGCCGAATTCCAGCACGCCCTCCCTCCGTTCGTCCGGTTTGATAATCTGGACGCGCTGCCCCGCAACCGCCTCGCGCCAGTCGCTTCGAGCCGCTTTGGGAAAGAACTGGCGAAGCGCCGCAAATCGGTGCGCTGAGCTTTGCAGGACTTGGCCGATCAGATACTCGCTCAACGCCATGTTGTCTCGCGCCACCGCCATGAGCGGCAGAATGTTGCCGGGTTTGATCGACTCGAAAAGGTCGGCGAGGGAACCGTGTTTCAGGAACTTGGTGGAGAAGCCGGCATAGGGTCCGAACAACAGCGACTTCTTGCCCTCGATGATGCGTGTGTCGAGGTGGGGCACCGACATCGGCGGAGATCCGACGGCGGCTTTGCCGTAGACCTTGGCGTGATGGCGGTCGCTCACCGTGCTCTCGTCGCATCGCAGCCAGATTCCGCTGACGGGGAAGCCGCCATATCCATGACCTTCGGGGATGCGCGACTTCTGGAGCAGCTCGATCGCGTCACCGCCGGCGCCGATGAAGACGAACTCGGACGTTACTGCGTCACGCTCTCCCGTGTCGACCTGCTCGACGCCGACGCGCCACCCGCCGTTGGCTTCACGGTCCAGGCTCACGACACGTTGTTTGTAACGCACTGAGACGCCGGGCTGCGCTGCAAGATGCTTCACCAGCAAATGAGTCAAAGCGCCATAGTCGACATCTGTACCTGTGATGATACGAGTTGCTGCGAACGGCTCCTCATTCCCCCGGCCGTCCATGATCAGGGGTGCCCAGTCGGCGATCTTGGCTCGATTGTCGGCGTACTCCATGCCGTAGTAGCAATGATTTGCCGACATCGCTTCGAAGCGTTTGCGCAAGAAGGCGACATTGTCCCGCCCCCAGACGAAGCTCATATGCGGGACGGGATGGATGAAGCGGCGTGGGTCCGGGATTGCTCCTTTGCGGATCAGGTAGGACCACAGCTGACGCGACAGATCGAACTCCGTGTTCACCTTGAGCGCCTCGGAGATGTCGACGCTCCCATCTTCGCGCTGCGGCGTGTAGTTCAGCTCACAATTGGCCGCATGTCCGGTGCCCGCATTGTTCCAGGCTTGCGAACTTTCCTGTCCGCAATCCCAAAGCGTCTCGAACACCGTGATCTCGAGGGAGGGTTCCAGCTCCTTGAGCAGGGCGCCAAGGGTTGCGCTCATGATTCCCGCGCCGACCAGCACGACATGCGGCGCGCCGCGGTTTTGCCTCTGGGTCATGGAGGGCCTCCCTTATGATCAGCTTGCGATCAACGGTGCGAGTTGGCGACGAACGGCACCTCGACGCCCTGGGCCAGTATCACGTAGGCCCGGCGCCAGGGATTGTCGTCGACGAGCTTCCAGCTGTGCCCGGTTCCCGCCGTGTCCTCAGCGAGCAGGATGTCGCCTGGGTGGAGAAGGAAGTGCTCGCCCCTGCGTGTCTGGAAGTCGAGCGTGCCGCTCAACGTAATGACGAGCTGTCGAACGGGCGCGTCGTGCCATTCAAAGGCGCCACCGGCTCTCGTCTCGCGAAACGAGATGCTGGCGACGCCGACTTTGCCGCTGAGAATGTCGCCGCGTTCGCCCTTGGGAAGGTCAATGACACCCTCTTCGAAGTGCGAGTTGTTGTCGTCACCAGTCCAAAGCCGGATGCAGCGTATCATTGAGACACTCCCTCAACGGCTGTTTCAGTAGTCGCTCGCGGCCGACGCGACCTTGCCTCGAAAAACGCTGTAGCTGATGGCGGTATAGACCAGCATGAGTGGAAGGACGAAAAGCCCTTCGCCCCAGAACATGAAGGCAAGGCTGGAATGCGGCGCTGCCGCCTGGTCGATGGTGATGGCGAACGGGATCATGTAGGGCCAGAAGGAGATCGCGAGCGTGCCGAAGGCCGCGGCGAAGATCAGCGCCACCATGTAGAAGGGCGCGCTGTCGCGGCGGCGCCGGACGCTCTCGGCGAGCACGATGGCCGCCACGACGCCGATCGCTGGAAAGACGAAGAGATAGGGTCGTTCGAGCCAGCGGCCCATTACGCGAAGGTTCTCGGCGAGCGCATAGGCGAAGACGACGATCAGAAAGGCGAGCAGTCCAAACGACAAGGCGTGGATGAGGCGATAGGCGGCATCGCGTACGTCGCCCTCGCATTTCCTGACGAGCCAGCAAGCGCCGAGCAGCGCATAGCCAAGGCAAAGTCCTATGCCGCACAGCACAGCGAAGGGGCTGAACCAGCCGAAGCTGCCGCCCACATAGTGCCCGTCGACGATCGGCAGTCCCTCGACCAGGGCGCCCACCATCAAGCCTTGAATGAAGGCGGCCACCACGGACCCACCGGCAAATCCGGCATCCCAGACCCAGCGCATCCGCCGTGACTTGTAGCGGAACTCGAACGCCACGCCGCGCAGGATGATGCCCGCGAGCATGAGCAGCAGAGGGAGATAGAATGCCGACAGCAACGTCGCATAAACGATGGGAAAAGCCCCCCACAGCACCACGGCGGCCACGATGAGCCAGGTTTCATTGCCGTCCCACATCGGCGCTACGGCACCCAACATGGCGCGCCGCCGCGCTTCATCGCGGGTGAAACCGAAGAGAATGCCGACGCCGAGATCGAAACCGTCGAGCAGCACATAGAGCAGCGTGGCAAGGGCGAGGACGAAGACCCAGAACAGGATCACGGGATCACTCTCCTGCGGTGAGGTGATGCGGGCCCGCGGC
>JASHUO010000671.1 GCA_030039975.1 Alphaproteobacteria bacterium | reverse complement strand
GCGCCGTCGCCGGCAAGGCCGAGATCGAGCTGCTCCAGGCGCCGGATCTCGTCGCGGAGGCGCGTCGCCTCCTCGAACTCGAGATCGGCGGCGGCGCTCCGCATCTGCTTTTCGAGATCGGCGATCACCGCCTTCAGGTTCGAGCCCTGGTAATGCGCCTGTTCGCTCTCGCCGAGGCCGACGGTGACGTGATCCTGCTCGTAGACGCTCTCGAGGATGTCGGCGATGCCGCGGCGCACGCTTTCGGGCGTGATGCCGTTGGCGGCGTTATAGGCCTGCTGCTTCTCGCGGCGGCGGTTGGTCTCGCCGATCGCCGCCTTCATGCTCTCGGTCATGCGGTCGGCATAGAGGATGGCGCGGCCCTCGAGATTGCGGGCGGCGCGGCCGATCGTCTGGATGAGGGCGGTGCGCGAGCGCAGATAGCCCTCCTTGTCGGCGTCGAGCACGGCGACGAGCGCGCATTCCGGGATGTCCAGCCCCTCGCGCAGCAGGTTGATGCCGACGAGCACGTCGAAGACGCCGAGGCGGAGATCCCTGATGATCTCGATGCGCTCCAAGGTGTCGACGTCGGAGTGCATGTAGCGGACGCGGATGCCGTTCTCGTGAAAATACTCGGTGAGCGCCTCGGCCATCTTCTTGGTGAGCGTCGTCACCAGCACGCGCTGCCCCTTCAACGCGCAGTCGCGGCACTCGGCCATGAGGTCGTCGACCTGGTTCTCCACCGGGCGAATGAGGCAGGGCGGATCGACGAGGCCGGTCGGACGCACGACCTGCTCGACGAAGACGCCGCCGGTGCGCTCCATCTCCCAGGGCCCCGGCGTCGCCGACACGCAGACGGTCTGGCCGCGCATCTGATCCCATTCCTCGAATTTGAGCGGCCGGTTGTCGACGCAGGCCGGCAGGCGGAAGCCATACTCGGCGAGGATCGATTTGCGCGAATAGTCGCCGCGGAACATGGCGCCGAGTTGCGGGATGGTGACGTGGCTTTCGTCGCAGAAGATGAGGGCGTCCTTGGGCAGGTACTCGAAGAGGGTCGGCGGCGGCTCGCCCGGCCGGCGCCCGGTGAGATAGCGCGAATAGTTCTCGATCCCGGCGCAGCTCCCCGTCGCCGCCATCATCTCGATGTCGAAGGTCGTGCGCTGCTCCAATCGCTGCGCTTCGAGCAGCTTGCCCTGGGCGTTAAACTCCTCGAGTCGGAGCCGCAGATCCGCCTTCATCTGCTCGATCGCCTGCAGCAGCGTCGGCTTTGGCGTCACGTAATGGCTGTTGGGATAAACGGTGACCTCGTCGAGCGCGCCGGTCTTCTCGCCGGTGAGCGGATCGAATTCATGGATCCCCTCGAGCTCGTCGCCGAACAGCGAGAGCCGCCAGGCGCGGTCCTCACAGTGCGCCGGGAAGAGCTCGATCGTGTCGCCGCGCGCGCGGAAAGTGCCGCGGCCGAAATTGGCATCGTTGCGGCGGTACTGCAAATCCACCAGCCTGGCGAGGAGCTGCGTGCGGTTGACGCGCTCGCCGACCGCCAGGCTGAATGCCATCTCGGAATAGGTCTCGACCGAGCCGATGCCGTAGATGCAGGAGACCGAGGCGACGATCACCGTGTCGCGCCGTTCGAGAATGGCGCGCGTCGCCGAGTGGCGCATGCGGTCGATCTGCTCGTTGATCGAGGATTCCTTCTCGATATAGGTGTCGGTCCGCGGCACATAGGCCTCGGGCTGATAATAGTCGTAATAGGAGACGAAATATTCGACCGCGTTGTCGGGGAAGAAGCTCTTCATCTCGCCATAGAGCTGCGCTGCCAGCGTCTTGTTCGGCGCCAGGATCAGCCCGGGGCGCTGCAGGCGCTCGATGACATGCGCCATGGTGTAGGTCTTGCCCGAGCCGGTGACGCCAAGCAGCACCTGCTCGCGCTCGCCGCGGGCAATGCCCTCGCACAGCTCGACGATGGCCTGCGGCTGGTCGCCGGTCGGCCTGAACTCGGATTGAATAGCAAAGCGCTGGCCGCCTTGGGCCGGGGCGCGCGCGGCGGTGATGAGCGGCATGGGGTTAAGATAAGGCCTCGGCCATAGCGGCGCCAGAGCGGAGCAGGCCAGGCGCGCCCCTCGGGAGGGCGAGAAAGGAACTGAGCCGGCGGGGCCGTCGGAAGTTCCTTTCTTGCGCGTTCGCGATGACCAGCAGCGGCGGCAAAATCCGCGGGCAGGATTGTCCGCTGCGCGGTTGCGCCGAGCCCCCGGCGGCACTACGGTACCGCGCTCTCATCCATCGATCCGGTAGCTGCCATGACCTTCCTTGCCGACCGACTCGCGCGCGTGAAACCTTCCGCCACGCTGGCCATGACCAAGCGTTCGATCGAAATGAAGGCAGCCGGGCGCAACGTCGTCGATCTGAGCGCCGGCGAGCCCGAT
Source organism: Alphaproteobacteria bacterium (assembly GCA_030039975.1). GTDB lineage: Bacteria > Pseudomonadota > Alphaproteobacteria > ATCC43930 > CGMCC-115725 > DAHUYF01. The sequence goes on along the minus strand of JASHUO010000671.1, from coordinate 5,368 downwards.
TTCGACACGCCGCCCAACATCATCGAGGCGGCGATCGGCGCCATGCGGCGCGGCCAGACGCGCTACACCCCGGTGGACGGCACGCTCGAGCTCAAGAAGGCGGTCGCCGCGAAGTTCAAGCGCGAGAACGGCCTCGACTACGCGGCGAACCAGATCATGGTCAGCACCGGCGGCAAGCAGGTGCTCTATAACGCGTTCATGGCGACGCTCAACGCCGGCGACGAGGTCATCATCCCGGCACCTTATTGGGTGTCCTATCCCGAAATGGTGATGCTCGCCGAGGGCACGCCGGTCACGCCGTCTTGCGCCCAGAACAACGGCTTCAAGTTGCGCGCCGAGGAGCTCGAGCAGGCGATTACGCCCAAGACCAAATGGGTCATCCTCAACTCGCCGTCCAACCCGACGGGAGCCGCCTACACGGAGCGCGAGCTGCGCGCGCTCGCCGACGTTCTGCTGCGGCATCCCGATGTCTGGGTGCTCACCGACGACATGTACGAGCATCTCGTCTATGACGACTTCAAGTTCACCACCATCGCGCAGATCGAGCCCAAGCTTTATCCGCGTACGCTGACCTTGAATGGGGTCTCCAAGGCTTATTGCATGACCGGCTGGCGTATCGGCTTCGCCGGCGGACCGACCGAGCTGATCAAGGCGATGACGACCATCCAGTCGCAATCGACGTCAAACGCGTGCTCGATCAGCCAGGCGGCGTCGGTTGAAGCGCTCAACGGGCCCAAGGATTTCATTCCGAAGCACAATGCCAGCTTCAAGCAGCGCCGCGACCTGGTGGTGGAGATGCTGAACCGCGCGCCGGGCATCCACTGCCCGCGGCCGGAAGGCGCGTTCTATGTCTATCCCTCCTGCGCTGGCACGCTCGGCAAACGTGCGCCCAAGGGCAAGGTGATCGAGAACGACACCGATTTCGTCGAATACCTGCTCGACGCCGAGGGCGTCGCGGTGGTGCAGGGCGTCGCCTTCGGCCTCTCGCCGCATTTCCGCATCTCCTATGCGACCTCGACCGAGGCGCTGACGGAGGCCTGCACACGCATCGCTCGCGCCTGCGCCGCGCTCCGTTGAGGTGATCCGGCTCGCGCGCGCCGAGGAACTCGGCTGGGTCGCCGACACCATCGCGGCGGCGTTCGGCATCTATGTCGCGCGCCTGGGCCGTGCCCCGGCGCCGATGAGCGCCGATCATGCGGCGCTCATCGCTGCCGGCGAGGTCCATCTCTTCGAGGTCGAGGGCGAGCGGCTCGGCCTCATCGTCCTGCAGAGAAAGCCCGACCACCTCTTCGTCGACATTCTGGCGGTCGTGCCCGCCGCCCAGCATCGCGGCGTCGGCCGCGCGCTGATGCGCTTTGCCGAAGGCGAGGCGCGGCGGCTTGGGCTGCCGGCGGTGCGGCTCTACACCAACGCCAAGATGACCGAGAATCTGCGCTTCTACCCGGCGCTGGGATATCGCCAGACCGAGGCGCGGCGCGAGGACGGCTACGACCGCGTCTATTTCGAAAAGCGCCTCGCCTGAGGCACTCGACCGACGGGGTCAGTGGGCCGGGGAGGGGGAGGCCGGATAGGCATAGGTCGGCAGCGGCACAACGCATTGGTTGCCGGCGCCGCGCTCCAGCGGCGGTGCCGCGCCGGGTGGCGGCTGGACCGGTGGCCGGAACGCGGCTGGCGGCGTTTCTGCCGCAGCCGGCGGGGCGCAGGGCACATAGCCATAGACGACGCTAGGCGGCGGATTGTAGGCGCAGCCCGCGAGCAGCCCCGCGCCCAGGGCGACCGCGGCGATGCAGCGCGGCATCATGCTTTCCCTCGATCCGGGGGCGACGGATGGATTATAGGCCGGAAACCGCGTTTTTCCGTCCGGCGCACGCAAATGTGTCCGGCCAACGCCCCCTTGGCCGTGCAGGTTTCTTGCGTATCGCGCTGCGACCGAAATTCCCGTTGCACCCCGATGACAGGCGCGCGACCATCTTGATCTGAAGAGGCGTCGCCAGCGCGTGGCGGTCTCTCGCACGCCCGGCTCAGGACGCCCGTTTCGCACGGGGGAAGGAGGCGTGTATGAACGACAGACCCGCTGGACCGCGCTGCGCCGCGCTGGTCGGGCCTTATCTCTCCGGCAAGACCACCCTGCTCGAGGCGCTGCTCTTCGCCAGCGGTACGACCCATCGCCGCGGCGCGGTCAAGGACGGCAGTACCGTCGGCGACCACAGCCTGGAGGCGCGGGCGCGCCAGATGACCACCGAGCTCAACGTCGCCGCCGCCACCTTCCTCGGCGATAGCTGGACGATCCTCGACTGCCCGGGATCGGTCGAACTGGCCTGGGAGGCGCAAACCGCGCTCGCGGCCGCCGATGTGGCGGTCGTGGTCTGCGAGCCGGAAACGGAGCGGGCGCTGACTTTGAGCCCGCTCTTCAAGTTTTTGGACGACCATGCGATCCCGCACATGGTCTTCATCAACAAGATGGATAATGCCAGCGCGCGGGTGAGCGAGGTGATGGCGGCGCTGCAATCGGTGTCGCAGCGGCCGCTCGTGCTGCGCCAGGTGCCGATGCCCGATCCCGAAGGCAAGGCGATCGGCTATGTCGATCTCGTCAGCGAGCGCGCCTATCGCTACAAGCCCGGCCAAGCCTCCGATCTGATCAAGCTGCCCGACGACCTGCTCGAGGAGGAGAAGGTCACGCGCGCCGGGCTCGTCGAGAAGCTCGCCGATTTCGACGACGCGCTGCTGGAGCAGCTGCTCGAGGATGTGCAGCCCTCGAAGGCGGAGATCTATCGCCATCTGACGCAGAACCTGAGCACCGACCGCATCGTTCCCGTCTTCCTCGGCTCGGCTCTGTTCGATCACGGGGTGCGCCGGCTGTGGAAGGCGCTGCGCCATGAGGCACCGGCCGTGGCGCAGACTGCGGCGCGACTCGGACTCACCGATCCCGGCAAGGAGACGGTGGCGCAGGTGATCAAGACCTATCATGCGCCCCATTCCGGCAAGCTGTCGCTGGTGCGGGTCTGGAACGGCACGATAACCGACGGCATGACGCTGGGTGGCGTGCGCGTCGCCGGCATCCTGCGGCTCACCGGCGCGCATCAGGAGAAGCTTGCCGCAGCGCAAGCGGGCGAGGTCGTGGCGCTGGCGCGGATGGAGGGCGTTGCCACGGGGGCGGTGCTGGCGACCGGCACGGCGCCGGCGCTGCCGAAGCTGCCGCCGCCGGAGCCGGTCTACGGCCTTACGCTCGCCGCCGAAAAGCGCAGCGACGATGTAAAGCTGACCTCGGCGATCGCCAAGCTGGTCGAGGAGGATCCGACCTTGCAGCTCGAGCAGAATCCCGAGCTGCAGGAAATGATACTCTGGGGGCAGGGCGACATCCATTTGCAGATCGCCATCGACCGGCTGCGACACAAATACAGCCTGCCGGTGACGGCACGGCGGCCGCAGGTGCCCTACAAGGAGACGATCCGCAAGGGCACCGCGCAACATGCCCGCTTCAAGCGTCAATCGGGCGGCCATGGTCAGTTCGCCGATATCCAGATCGAGGTGAAGCCGCTGCCGCGCGCCACCGGCCACGTCTTCACGGATGCGGTGGTGGGCGGCGCCATCCCGCGCAACTACATTCCCGCCGTCGAAGAAGGCGTGATGGAGTATCTGCGCCACGGGCCGTTGGGCTTTCCGGTAGTGGATGTGTCGGTGACGCTCACCACCGGCCAGTTCCACAGCGTCGACAGCTCGGACCAGGCGTTCAAGACCTGCGCCCGCATGGCGATGAGCGAGGCCATGCCGAAATGCGAGCCGGTGCTGCTCGAGCCCATTCACCACGTCGATATCTCGGTGCCGAACGCCTTCACCTCGCGGGTGCAGCGCGTCATCTCCGGGCGGCGCGGGCAGATCTTGGGCTATGACGCCAAGCCCGGCTGGGACGGCTGGGACGTGGTGACGGCGCAGCTGCCGCAGGCGGAGCTGCACGACCTCATCGTCGAGCTGCGATCGGTGACCCTCGGCGTCGGCACCTATAGCGAGCACTTCGACCACCTCCAGGAGCTCACCGGCAAGCTCGCCGAGCGGGCCATGGCGGGGCGCGGCGAGCAGGCGGCGCAGTAACCTTTTCCTTGGCGCGGGCGAACCTCGAGGCAGCCCCGGTGATCGCGCGGGCGTGATTTGCGGCGGCGCGGGGCCGGGACTATCTGGCTTGCCAAGGGGCGGTACGCGACGAGGAGTGCGTTTACCATGTTGATCAGGCAGAAGCGCGGTTGGGAGCTCCCAGAAAGCGAGGCGACGCCGGAAGCGGTCTTCCGTGACCGCCGGCGCATCCTTCAGGCGATGGGAATGGGCGCGCTCATGGCTGCCGCGCCCGCCGAGGCGGTGCTTGCCGCGGTGCCGGCCGATCCCTCGGCCGGGCTCTATCCCGCCAAGCGCAACGATCGCTACACACTCGACCGACCGATCACCCCGGAGAAGCTCGCCACCACCTACAACAACTTCTACGAATTCGGCTCGCAGAAGACGATCGCCGACGACGCGCAGGAGCTGCCGATTCGCCCGTGGACGGTGACCATCGACGGCATGGTCGAGAAGCCGCTGACTCTCGGCATCGACGATCTTTTGAAACGGGTCACACTCGAAGAGCGGCTTTATCGCCATCGCTGCGTCGAGGCCTGGTCGATGGCGGTGCCGTGGACGGGCTTTCCGATGAAGACGCTGGTGGACATGGCACAGCCACTGTCGTCGGCCACCTATGTCCGTATGCAGACCTTCGAAGATCCGAAGGTTGCGCCCGGCCAGAAGCAGTTCTGGTATCCCTGGCCCTATATCGAGGGCGTCACCATGGCGGAAGCGACCAATGAGCTCGCCTTCCTCGTCACCGGCATGTATGGCAAGCCGGTGCCGCGCCAGGACGGCGCGCCGCTGCGGTTGGCGCTGCCGTGGAAATACGGCTTCAAGTCGATCAAGTCGATCGTCAAATTCACCTTCACCAATGAGCGGCCGGTCAGCTTCTGGGAGAAGCTGCAGGGCGACGAATACGGCTTCTGGGCGAACGTCAATCCCGACGTGCCGCATCCGCGCTGGAGCCAGGCGACCGAGCGCGAGCTCGGCAGCGACGAGCGCGTGCCGACGCTGATCTATAACGGCTACGGCGAATACGTCGCGGCGATGTACAAGGACATCAAGGGCGAGGAGCTCTTCCGCTAGTCGCCGACAAAGCCGGCTTCTCCCGATCCGATCCGCATCGGCGCCCGCGGCGCGCAACTCTGGCGCAAGGCTGAGTCATCGGCGCGACTCGCGCGCCCAATACTTTGCCCCGCAGGTGCCCCGGAGTAGAATGCGCGCGGCCTTCACTTTTGGAGAATAAACGATGCGTGCTCGTTTCGGCTTCGGCGTG
>JASHUO010000670.1 GCA_030039975.1 Alphaproteobacteria bacterium | reverse complement strand
CGTCGGCCGCCATGGGCGAGGCTTGTGCGGCGCTTGCCCGCGGGCTACCGCTCCCCGACCATGTTCTCGCCGCCGGCGTTACGGCGGAGATGCTGTCGCCGCGTCGCCTCGGGAGGTCATAACTCATGACGGTGCTGCTCCATGACTGATCGCACCGCGCTGCTCGCCACGCCGGCCATCGAGCTTCGCCGGCTGATCGGCGCCAAGGAGATTTCGCCGGTCGAATTGCTCGAGGCCTTCATCGAGCGGATCGAGGCGATCAACCCCGCCGTGAACGCGATCACCGCGACCTGCTATGACCGGGCGCGGGACGAAGCGCGCGCGGCCGAACGCGACGTGCTGGCGGGAGGTGAGCTCGGTCCGCTGCATGGGCTGCCGATCGGCATCAAGGATCTCGACGACACCGAAGGGCTGCTCACGACTCATGGCTCGCCACTCTATCGCGACCACGTGCCCGAGCGCGATGTTGTGCTGGTGCAGCGACTGCGCCGCGCCGGCGCCATCGTTACAGCCAAAACCAATGTTCCGGAATTCGGTGCGGGCGCCAATACGCGGAATGTCGTATGGGGCGCGACCGGAAACCCGTTCGATCCGCTCCTCAACGCCGGCGGCTCTTCGGGCGGCTCGGCGGCGGCGCTGGCGTGCGACATGCTGCCCTTGTGCAGCGGTTCCGATACCGGCGGCTCGCTCCGCATTCCCGCCGCCATCTGCGGCGTCGTCGGCTTCCGGCCGTCGCCCGGCCTCGTTCCGAGCGAACGCCGTCTCCTCGGCTGGACGCCAATCTCGGTTGTCGGTCCCATGGGCCGCAGCATGGCCGATGTCGCTTTGCAGCTCTCGGCGACCGTCGGCCGGGATGTCGGCGATCCCCTGTCCTATGATGTCGATGCCGCGGCGCTCGCCGCGCCGCCGCGGCTCGATCTCTGCCGCCTGCGCGTCGCCTGGACCACCGATTTCGGCGTCTGCGCGGTCGATCGTGCGATCGCTGAAAGTTTTCGCAGCAAGATCGCGGCGATGCGGCACCTGTTCCGGGCCTGCGACGAAGTCGCGTTCGACTTCGGCGAGGCGCATCGCTGCTTCGATGTCATTCGCGCCGAGACCTTTGTTGCCGCGTATCGCGAGGCCTATGCCAAGGATCCGACATCGCTCGGGCCCAATGTACGCGCCAATTACGAGCTCGGCGCTGCTCTCTCTCTCGCCGACTGTGCGTGGGCGCATCTCGAGCAGGCGCGGATCTTCCGCCGCTTCCAGACGGTCTTTGAACAATACGATCTGGTGCTGTCGCCGACGACGCCGATTTCGCCTTTCCCCTGGACCGAGCTCTATCTCAAGGAAATCAACGGCAAGCCGCTCGAGAACTACTATCGCTGGCTGGCCCTCACCTATGTCGTGACCCTCGTCACCAACCCGGCGCTGTCGCTGCCCTGCGGCACCGATCAGCGCGGCATGCCCTTCGGCCTGCAGGTGATCGGCCGCTTTCGCGGTGACCGCGATGTCTTGGGCGCCGGCGCCGCGCTGGAAGCCGCTTTCGCCGGCATCCCGGCCTTGCAGCGGCCACGCCCCGATCTCGATCGCCTGCGCAAGCCGGTTCCGGCCCTGACATCGATCGTCACGCATCCGCCAACCGGGGCGACGACGCGCCGAGCCATGTGAGCCGATCACGCGAAGCCGCCATCGCGCATTGCTCGCTGCTATAAAAGACGAGCATGCGAACGAGGCGGCCATGATCCGCGTAGTCCTCACCATCTTCAGCACTTGTGCCTTTCTCGGGCTTGCCGTGCTCGGCGCGGGCGGATTCCAGGATTTCTTCTGCCGCCCGGCTTTCATCGCGCTGACGATCATTCTCTTTGCGCTTTCCGGCGCGGCTCTCTTCACCAGCGGCAATCTCAGTGCCGGCGAGCGCGAGGATCGCGGTAACCGCTGGGTCATCCCGGCCCTCGGCGTGATCGGCCTCATCGCCGGCTATCTGCCAGCCTATACCGATCGCATCGGTTTCTGGGTTCTCGATGGCAATGCCGTCCGCTGGCTCGGCGTCGTGCTCTTTGCCGCCGGTGGCGCGTTGCGGATCTGGCCGGTCTTCGTGCTCGGCCACCGCTTCAGCGGCTTGGTGGCGATTCAGCCCGGCCATGCCCTGGTCACGACCGGAATCTACGGCATCATCCGCCACCCCAGCTATCTCGGGCTCCTCGTCAACGCCGCGGGCTGGGCGCTCGCGTTCCGGTCGGGGGTGGGCTTGCTGCTGGTGGCGCTCACGCTGCCGGTGGTGCTCGCGCGCATCAACGCCGAGGAGCGGTTGCTGCGCGCGCAATTCGGCAGCGCCTACGACGCCTATTGCGCCCGCACCGCGCGCCTCATTCCCGGACTCTATTGACGCTCAGCGATATTCAACCAGCTCATTGAGCGGCAGGCGGTGGCGCGCCGGCTGCGGCTGCGCCCGGTATCCAAGGGCCAGCAGCAAAGCGATCTCGACTTCGCCGAGGTCGATGCCGAGCAGCTGCGCCACCGCCTCGGGCTCGAAGCCGCCCATCGGGCAGCTGTCAATGCCGACCGCCGCCGCTGCCAGCATCATATCGGCCGCGGCGATGTGGCATTGCGCGACGCTCCAGGCGGCGCGGCTCTGATGCGGAATGCCGCGATAGATTTCCATCGCCTCTTCGAGCTCCGCCTCCGACGCGACCAGCCGGCGCAGCATGCGGCTGGCATAGCCGGTCTCGAGCTTCAGCTCGGCCTTCAGCGCTTTGATGACGATGACCGTGCTGGCGCTGGTGATTTGCGACTGGTTCCAGCAGGCCGAGCGCAGATGCCGGCGCAGCGCGCGATCTTCGATCACCAGGAAACGCCAGGGCTCGAGGCCAAGGGAGGAGGGCGAGAGCCGCCCCGCCTCGAGGATATAGTCGAGATCGGCGCGCGCGAGGGTCCTCGTCTCGTCGAAGAGCTTGCAGGCATAGCGGAACTGGATGAGGCGCATGAACGCGTCGCGCATCAGGGATCTCCTCGCGTCAGTCGGAGCGGCGGGCTCAGGGGGAGAGGACATAACGCCCCGGCGCATCCATGAGCGGCGGCAAGCCGCGTTCCGCCGCACCTAGCGGCGGCGGTGTTTCCGGCGCGCCGGAATGCGCGGCGAGCCAATCGATCCAGGCGGGCCACCAGGAGCCCTCGCGCTCCGGCGTCACCGCCAGCCAGGCCTCGGGATCGACATAGCGGCCATCCTCGGGCCGATGTCCCAGCCGATAGCGCCGGCCGGGATGTCCCGGCGGGTTGACGATGCCGACATTGTGGCCGCCGGAGGTGAGCACGAAGCGCACATCGGCATCGGTGAGCAGGTGGATCTTGTGAACCGAGCGCCAGGGCGCGACATGGTCGGTCATGGTCGAGACGGCGAAGATCGGCAGGCGGATGTCGGAGAGCGCGATCGGGCCGCCGTCGACGAGATACCGACCCTCGGCCAGATCATTGTCGAGAAAGAGGCGGCGCAGATATTCCGAATGCATGCGGTAGGGGAGCCGCGTCGCATCGGCGTTCCACGCCATGAGATCGCTCATCGGCGCGCGCTCGCCCTTGAGGTATTGGCGCACGAGCTGCGACCAGATGAGATCGTTGGAGCGCAGGATCTGGAAGGCGCCGGACATCTGACGGGCGTCGAGATAGCCCTGCTCCCACATCATATCCTCGAGATAGGCAACCTGGCTCTCGCTGGTGAACAATGTCAGCTCGCCCGCTTCGGTGAAATCCGTCTGGGCGGCGAAAAGGGTGACGCTGGCCAGCCGCTCATCGCCGTCCCGCGCCATCGCCGCGGCGGCGGTGGCGAGCAATGTCCCGCCGAGGCAATAGCCGCAGGCATGCACCCGGCGCGGGCCGCAGACGGCGCCGATGACGTCGAGCGCGGCGCCGATGCCGAGGCGACGATAATCATCCATGCCGAGCTCACGCTGCTCGGCGGTCGGGTTGCGCCAGGAGACGGCGAAGACGGTGAAGCCCGCGCCGACGAGATAGCGCACCAGCGAGTTCTCCGGTGACAAGTCGAGGATGTAGTATTTCATGATCCAGGCGGGCACGATCAGCACCGGCTCCGGCCGGACGTGCTCGGTCGAGGGGGCATATTGGATGAGTTCGATGAGCTCGTTGCGATAGACCACCTTGCCCGGCGTCACCGCGACGTTGCGGCCAGGCTGGAAATCCTCGCTGCCGACCGGCTTCCGGCCGGCGATCGCGCGCTCCCAATCCTCGATCATATGGAGCGCGCCGCGGAAAAAGTTCTGGCCGCCTTCGGCGAAGGTCTGGCGCAGCACTTCGGGATTGGTGAGCACGAAATTCGACGGCGAGACGATGTCGAGGAGCTGGCGCGCGACGAAGGATACGACGCGCTCATTATGCGCCGAGACGCCGCGCAGGCCGGTGGTGGCATTGTGCCACCATTGCTGCTGCAACAGGAAAGCTTGATAGAGATAGAGAAACGGCGGCTTGCTCCAGGCCGGGTCGGCGAAGCGGTGATCCTGCGGCAGCGGCTCGATGCAGCAGGGCGTCTCCGGGTCGGACGCGGCATGCGCCAGATAGAGGCCGAAGCGAACCAGCTTGCGCAGCGCCTTCTCCATCAGCAGCAACTGCTTGCCCGGCGCATTGAAGAAATGCATCGCCCAATCGGCGAAGGGCTGCATCAGGGCGGCCGGCGACAGCGAGTAGGTGAGCCGTGCCTGCGCGGCATGCAGCATCCGATCGATGATCTCGGCGCGCTGCGCGTCGGGCTCCAGCTCGTCGTCGGGCGGCGAAAGCTCGGCCGCTTGCAGCGTTGCCAGCACGCCGCGCAGCGGCACCACTGCGCGGGCTTTGGCCGCGGCAAGGTTCTCCTCGGATGCGGTCATCGGCCTCGTCCTTCGCTCTTCGGCAATTCTAGATGCGCTCCCACAGCCCGCTCTCCTCGTCGAGACGGGCAGTCTCGAGGCCGCGGAAATCGCCATGCGAGACGATGCCGACGACTTTGCCATCCGCAACCACGGGGACATGACGGAAGCCGCCGTCATGCATCAGCCGCAGCGCGTCGATGGCGCTGCCCGTCGGTCGCATGGTCGCGGGAGCGCGGGTCATCACCTCGCTCAGCAGCGTCTTGGCGGCGTCCTTGCCCTCGGCAAGCACGCGCCCGACCGCGTCGCGCCCGGTGAAGATGCCGAGCAGGCGGTGCTCCGCATCGATCACCAGCGCGGCGCCGACGCGGCGCTGGCGCATGCCTTGGCAGGCATGCTTCACCGTCGTGCGGGGCGAATAGGTGAGGGGGGTCTGGTCGCGGATGATTTCCGACATGTCACGCATGGCCGGCCTGCCTTCATGAACTAAGGACAGCATAAGGCCGGTCGCCGCGGCTCGAATTGATGTATCTCAATCGCGCTTGCCTCGCGGG
>JASHUO010000669.1 GCA_030039975.1 Alphaproteobacteria bacterium | reverse complement strand
GCGTGCCTCGAAACCGTTCGCGCGCATCGTCCGAAGCTCGGCTTCCAGGTCGTCGGTCGCGAAGCAGATATGGTTGAGGCCGATCTTGTCGAGGTCGCGGATATGCGGATCGGACATGGCTTCGGGATGGCGGTAGTGGAGCAGCTGGATTTCGGTGCGCGGGCTCGCATTCTCCAGCACCAAGGTCACATGATCAGCCTCGATGTCCGGCACGCCCATGTAGGAAGCAAAAGGCTCGCCGGCGATGACCACGGACATCGCCTCTTTGAACCCCAGCAGCCCGAAGAACCGGCGCGCCCTGTCGAGATCGCGCACCGCGATGGTCAGGTGGTCAAAACGCCGTACCGTCATCGCCCTCCCCTTCCATTGATCCGCTTCGCCGATCGCTATCGGATTGACATTCGATCGCGACAGCGATTGAGTGTGATGTCACGCAACTGTCATCTACGCACTTTTGGAATAGCCTGTTCTTTGACCGCGGAGCCATCTCCGCCGGGATGCTCCGTGTCGCTTCCTCCAACCGGGAGGGACCCCATGACGCGCCCACGATACACCGCCCTGGCCATTCTCCTCTTTGCGACGCTCGCTGGCTGCGCCGGGAATTCCACGACAGACTCCCGGTCGAGCTGCAATTACCTGTCGACCGCCGGCGGCTGGGGCGACAATGCCGATTTCTCTCAGGTCCCGATGGTGCCGAACAATCCCTATTGGGTCAGATATGTGCCGGCCAATTCGCCCGAGCTCGCGACCTCCGCCGACAATCCTTGCGCCGGTCAGCCTGGTCATGTGCTGTTCGCGGTCGATCGCTCGGCAGCGCCATTGCCCGTCACCGTCGCCGACTACTGAGCTCTTGCTCCCTGCTGCCGCGGCGTTCGTCAAACCGCGTGCGCCGCTGGCGCCCTCCCGATATGAAAGCGCATAATGCGCCGATTGTCGCGCGCCGGAGGTCGTAACCATGGCTCAGGGACAGACGGGGGGACCGGGATCGGACAACAGGAGCACCGCCTCCTCGTCCGAGAAGAAAGGATCGACTCAATCCGACACTGCGCCGAAAGCGCCGCCGGGGCTAGTTCCGCGTTTGCCGCCCGGGGCGTACAGCGACGGCCATCCGTTGGACGAGGTCAACTACCTCGAATGCAAGCTGATCCTGAAGCCCGACCGCTTCACCGCCGCTCAGGCCTTTCTCGAATATGGCGCGCTGGTGCGCAGTGTGGCGAAGAAATGCGGCATCGTCTTGGACGGCGCGGGCGTACCGTTGAAGCCGCAGATCCGGGAAGTGCTGTTCCTCGATACGCCCGATTTCCAACTCTACAACAACGCCTTCATCCTGCGCCGACGGATCCGTTATGACCTGGGCTTCCCCGCCGGCGAGCCGGAGATCGTGTTCAAGTTCCGACACCCCGAAGCTCAGACCGCCGCAGCGCTCGATGTGCGGCCGAACATCGCCGGCAAGTACCGGGTCAAGTTCAAGTCCGAGGCATTGCCGCTCAAAGGCGAGATCGGCGGCTACCGGCTGCTGTTCTCGCACAATGTTCAGTTGGGACTGAGCCAGCTGCCGGACGGCGAACGAACGTCGATGGCGACCTTGGCGAAGATCTTTCCTTGCCTCGCGCCTCTCAAGAAGTCGCGCGACTTCGTTCAGCTGGTCAATCAGACCATCGTCGAAGAGGTGCTGCAGGACCTCGGGATGCTCGATTTCGGCAAGGGTGTCACGGCGAATGCGAACATCGCCCTGTGGCGCGAGCGCGGCATGCATCGCCCGCTCTGCGGCGAGTTCGCGTTCCAGGCAAAGTTCAAGCGCCGCGACGATCTGCACGACAAGGCCGAAGAGCGGGTGCGCGCGTTCTTCATCGCGCTGCAGCAAGCCGATCGCGGCGGCGTGGAGCTCACCACCACCAAGACCGGCATGGTGTATCGCCTGCACGGTGAACCGCGCCAGGCGCTCGAATAGGGAACCAAGCCGTGCCGGACCGGCGCCGATGAAGCTGTTCGCGCGCTTTCAGGAAGACAACCTGCTCGGCGTGCGTTTCGCCCTCAATGTATTCGTCGCTGCGAGCATCTTGTGGCTGCTGCTGCGCTTTCTGGCCGATGCGAACCCGATCTGGGCGATCGCGTCGATGATCGCGGCGAGCGAGCCGGTGATCAAGAACGCGGTACGGATATTCCGTGCCCGTATCATCAATGTGCTGGTCGGCTGCGCCGTCGGCCTGGCGGTGCTCGCCATCGGCGGCACGAACGAATGGAAAGTGCCGCTCGCCATTTCGATCGCCGTGCTCGTCTCGTCCTATGTCGTGCGCATCCAGACCATGTGGCGGCAGGCACCGATCAATGCCGCTCTCGTCATCGCCTCCGGCTTGGCCCAGCACTCGAAGCTGAGCGGCATCGAGGATGGCCTGCAGAAGGTCGGCGAGGTCATCATGGGCTGCGTGGTCGGTCTCCTCGTCACCTGGCTCTTTTCGCTGCTCTGGCCGGTGCGCGAGACGCCGGCAAAGCCGGAAGCTCAATCGGCAAAGGCCTGAAGAAGCGACCGCCGATGGGGCGGTTTTTCGCTCGCTCACGCGTAAAGCTCGTGCAATCATACGTTCCTGCCCCGGCCGCGACAGTACATCGCCACCCTCTGAACGAAGGGGTAGATGCATCATGGCGAAGCAGCAGACGCCGGCCGGCATCGAGGATCTGCTCGACGAGCTCCTGCAGCACATGGTCTCGGACATCCTGAGCGCAGGCGACCGCCGGCGGATCGACCTCGAAGAGTTGATCAAACGCAAAGACCACCTGTCGGCAACCGGGCGCCGCGATGCCGCGGCCGCGCTGCGCGCCGTCGGCGACCGCTTCGCCAAATACGCCGATATGTTGGAAGTGGAGCTCGTTCGAGACTCCTAGGGCCTGATCGGGATAGCGGCTCTAAGCGGTTCCCGGCCCCACCTTTGTCGAGCTGCCGAGCAGGCGGATGATCTCTTCGGCGACCGCCGCGGCCGTCGCTTGCACATCGACCGTCAGGGGGTCTTCGTCGGGACCCGGTTCTTCGAGCGTTTCGATCTGGCTCTGCAACAGGCTTGCCGGCATGAAATGCCCGTGCCGGCCCGCCAGGTGTTGCGCGATGATGTCGCGGCCGCCGCGAATATAGACGAGCCGCGCTTCCGGCCGGTCGCCGATGATGATCTGCCGGTAGGACCGCTTGAGCGCCGAGCAGGTGATGATGCCCGGCTGCTTCGCGGCGCGTTGGCGATCGATCCAGGCTGCGACCGCTTGGAGCCAAGGCAGGCGATCGGCGTCGGTCAAGGGAATGCCGGCCTCCATCTTGGCGACATTCGCCTCGGGATGGAGCGCGTCGCCCTCCTGGAAGGGCCAACCGAGGCGCGCCGCCAGCTCTTCCGCCACCGTCGTCTTGCCCGCGCCCGATACGCCCATGATCACCAGGACCGGCGGATGGCCGCGATGGGCGCGCGCGCTGTCGAGGCGATGGACGCCGGTTTCATCGGCGACGAAGACCGGATCGGCGCGGCTGATGAAAAGGCCGCTTTCCACTACGCCGACGATGCGTCCGATGCGCTGCTCGAGCCGCGC
>JASHUO010000668.1 GCA_030039975.1 Alphaproteobacteria bacterium | reverse complement strand
TCGGCGGCGTGGCTGCTGCTGCTGTTGTTCCTATGCAAGCTGCTGGCGACGTCGCTCAGCCTCGGCTCGGGCTCTTCGGGCGGCATCTTCTCGCCCTCGCTCTTCATGGGCGCCACCATCGGCGGCGCGTTTGCGGCGGCGCTCTCGGCGCTCGGCCTTCCCGTCGCCGTCAGCATCCCGTCCTTTGCGATGGTCGGGATGGGCGCGATGGTCGGCGGCGGCACCGGCGCGGTCATGACCGCGGTGACCATGATCTTCGAGATGACGCGCGATTACGACATCGTCATGCCGATGATCCTGGCAGTGGCGATGAGTGTCGGCGTGCGTCGGCTGTTGTCGCGCGAGAACATCTACACCCTGAAGCTCTTCCGTCGCGGGCATGTGATACCGAAGGCGCTCCATGCCAACATGTTCCTGGTCCGCCGCGCCAGGGAGGTGATGGATGGGGACTTCGTGTTGGCGCCGGCGGCGATGAGCTTCGACGAATTTCTCGCGGAGCCCGAGCATCGCGGCCGGCTGCGCTATGTGGTGATCGCCGACGGCAACCGTATTTGCGGCGTGCTGCGCGTCAACACCGGGTTGCGGCGGGTGCCGCAGGGCGTCCAGGGGGGCCTTACGATGCGCGAGCTCGCCAGCCGCGAGTTCACGATCGTGCGCGAGAACGACATCATCTTCGACGTGATCCAGCGGATGTGGCGCAAGCGCGCCCTCATGGCGCTGGTGCTGAGCCGCGGCGGCGTGCCGCGGCCGACGAGCGTTGCCGGCGTCATCTCGAAAGAGCACGTTGCGGATTCGGTCGCCAGCAGCGTCAGGATTTACCCGGGCTGAGGAGACCCGGGGATCGCGGAGGAGAAGAGCCAGGAAAGGAGGACGTCGCCATGACCGTCCCATGTCCGTCGGTGGAATGGCCGAGTTTCCTCGAGGAGTGCGGACCCGCCGAAGACCCCTCAATCCTGCTGCGGGGAACCGCGCGCATCGGCGGGACGCGCGTTGCGGTGGTGGCGATCCGGATCAAGCCCGAGCTTCGCCGCGTGCCCGACTACCGGCGCGACGTGCCGTCGGCGGCCTATGAGGCCGGCGCGCTCGATACGATGCTCGAAGAGTTCGAATACCTGACGGACGAGCTGACCGTCGTCGCCGGTGGGGCCGGACGAAGCATCGTCCGGCTGCAGACCGGCCCCTACGTCATGGGCGTCCTTCCGACCGGGTGAGCGGCGGAGCCGTTTGACCGGGCGCCGCCACGTGCGATAGCGTCTCCCGAACCTTTGCTTTCGGGAGGACATGCCGTGGAGCCCACAGGCCCGTCAACCGCCGCGCCCCTTGCCGATTTGCGCATTGCGCCGCTGCCGGGCGGCCTCGGCGCCGAGGTGCAGGGCTTCCAGATCGCCGACACCGACGATGCGGCCTTCGCCACCCTCTATGCCGCGTTTCTCGAGCACCAGCTGCTGCTCTTCCGCGCGCAGCGCCTGCCGCCGGCGGCCCAGGTCGCCTTCGCCCGGCGCTTCGGTGAGGTGCAAGTGCATGTGATGGACCAATATCACGCCAGCGGCCATCCCGAGCTTTACACCTTGTCGAATTTGGGTCCCGACGGAAAGCCGAGCGGCAAGCATCCCGATCGCGGCACGCTCGAATGGCACACCGACGGGTCCTGGCGCCGCGTCACGGGTCAGGCCACCATGCTCTATGCCGAGCAGATTCCCACGACCGGCGGCGAGACCAGCTTTGCCGATATGTATTCGGCCTATGACGCGCTGGACCCCGCCGAGCGCGCCCGCCTCGCCGGCTTGCGCGCGATCCACAATCTCGACTTCTCGCGCGACCGCCGGCATGGCGAAGAGCCGCTCAGCGAGGCGCAGCGCCAGGCGGTGCCGCCGGTCGACCACCCGATCCTGCGCACCCATCCCGAGACCGGCCGCCCCTGCGTCTTTCTCGGCGACCACGCCGAAAGCATCGCAGGCATGGCGTATGCGGCCGGGCGCGCGCTCATCGACGATCTGAACGAGCGGCTCGTCGCCAGCGCGCGCATCTATACGCATCACTGGCGCCCCGGCGATTTCATCGTCTGGGACAATCGTTGCCTGCTGCACCGGGCCGGCCGCTACGACACCGCCCGCGAGCCGCGCGTCATCCGCCGCTGCACGGTGATCGGCGACGCGCCCTATTGGGCGGAGCCTGCACAGCGCGCGGGCTAGCCCGGATTTCTCACACCGTCGCGCGCTGCGTTGCACACTGTTGGCGCGATGTTAGGAGCCAGGGCGCAGGCGATGTGAGCATCGTCAAGCCCGCAGCGACGCGGCAGCGCGCCAACAGTGTGCAACCCGGAGGGACGGCGCTCTTTGGCGCCAGGAGGGCGTCGCCGGGACGCTCACGATGCTCGCATCGCCGCGCGTCCCGGCTCCTACCCTGGCGCCAAAGATCGCCGTCGCAGCACGTGACGGTGTGAGAAATCCGGGCTAGCGCCGGCGCTTGGCGGGACCGTCGCCCAGGGCCGCGCGCAGCTGGGAGGCCAGCTCGGCAATCTTGAACGGCTTGCGCACCACCGCGACGCCCTCGATCTCGCCCGCGGTCAGCGCATCCGGCGCAAATCCCGTCATGAACAGCGCCTTCAGCTCCGGCCGCTGCCGCCGCGCCTGGTATAACAGCTCGGCGCCGTTCATTTCGGGCATGGCATAGTCGATCAGCATCAGGTCTATGCCGGCATCCAGCCCGACAATATCCAGCGCATTCTTGGCGTCGACCGCCTCGACGACCTCGTAACCGAAGCCGGTGAGGCAGGTGGCAACAAACTCGCGCACCTCGGCGTCGTCATCGACCACTAGGATGCGCGCCGGCTGGCGCGGCGACAGATCGATACGCTCCGTCATCCCCCGAGGCTCCAGCGCCGCCCGCGCCGCGCGCGGCAGGTAAACCCGCACGGTCGTGCCCGCGCCCGGCCGGCTGTCGATATCGACGCCGCCACCGAGCTGGCGCGCGATGCCGTAGACCTGGCTCAGCCCAAGGCCGCTCCCGCGCCCCACCTGCTTGGTGGTGAAGAACGGCTCGAATGCCTTCTCTCTCACCTCCTCGCTCATGCCCGTACCATTGTCGGCAAGCGCGAGTACGACATAGTCGCCGACAGCGAGCTCTCCGGGATGGCCGTCGCGCGAGACGCGCATGTTCTCGAGCTTGATGGTCAGCACACCGCCATTGGGCATCGCATCGCGCGCGTTGATGGCGAGGTTGAGGATCACCAGCTCGAGCTGATTGACGTCGACCATCGCCGGCCACAGCTCGTCGCCCGATCGCGGTGCGTCGACACGGATGGTGGCACCGATGGTGGATTGAAGTATGTCGGTCATGCCCGCGACGAGGCGGTTGAGATCGACGGCCTGGCGCTCGAGACGCTGCTTGCGCGCGAAAGCGAGAAGCTGTTGCGTCAGCTTCGCGCCACGCTCCGCGGCGCGCCGTGCGCCGTCGAGCATGCGGCGGAGCGTCGGATCGGGCGAGCGCTGCGCGACGAGCTCGAGGTTG
>JASHUO010000667.1 GCA_030039975.1 Alphaproteobacteria bacterium | reverse complement strand
ATGCCCTTGGCCTGGATCGAGCGGCCCGACGGCGTGTAGTAGCGCGCCGTCGTCAACCGCATTGCGCCATGGCCGGGAAGCTGGATGATCGTCTGTACCGAGCCCTTGCCGAAGGAGCGGGTGCCGAGCAGCACCGCGCGGTGATGATCCTGCAGCGCGCCGGCGACGATCTCCGAGGCCGAGGCCGAGCCGCCATTGATCAGCACCACCATCGGCAAGCCGCCGGTCAGATCGCCGGCGGGCTTGGCGTCGTAGCGCGCCGCATCCTCGCTGTGGCGCCCGCGGGTCGAGACGATCTCGCCCTTGTCGAGGAAGTCGTTGGAGACGGCGATCGCCTGGTCGAGCAGACCGCCGGGGTTGTTGCGCAGGTCGAGCACGATGCCCTTGAGATTGTTGCCTGCCTGCTGCTTCAGCGATTTCATCGCCGCTTTGACGCCGCTATCGGCCTGCTCGTTGAAGCTGGTGATGCGGATATAGCCGACATCGTTGCCCTCGAGATGCGACTTCACCGACTCGATCTTGATCACCGCGCGCTTCAGGGTGACGTCGAAGGGATCGCGCCCTTCGCGCCGGATGGTGAGCTTGATCGGGCTGTCGACCGGCCCGCGCATGCGCTCGACCGCGTCGTTGAGCGACAGGCCCATCACCGGATCGCCGTCGATCGCGGTGATGAAGTCGCCGGGCTTCAACCCGGCCTTGGCGGCCGGCGTGTCGTCGATCGGCGACACCACCTTGACGATGCCGTTGTCCATGGTGACCTCGAGACCGAGGCCGCCGAACTCGCCGCGCACCTGCACCTGCATGTCGCTGAAGCTCTTGGCGTTCATGTAGCTCGAATGCGGGTCGAGCGAGCTCAGCATGCCGTTGATCGCCGCCTCGATCAGCTGCTGGTCCGAGACCTCCTCGACGTAATCGGCGCGAACGCGCTCGAACACCTCGCCGAAGAGGTCGAGCTGGCGATAGGTGTCGGAGCTCGATTGCGGCGCCTGTTGCTGCTGCTGTTGCGGCGGCTGCTGCTGTTGTTGCTGTTGCTGTTGCTGTTGCTGCTGCTGCGCCGATGCGGGAGCGAGCAGGAGGAGGGTGGCGGCGCAAGCCGCACTGAGACCGAGACGCTTCATCCACTTACCTTTTCATCGTGGGTTGCCAACCACGGCATAGGGTTGATCGGCTGGCCATCGTGGCGCAGCTCGAGATAGAGGTGGGGCTTTTCTTCGCCGCGCGGCATTGTACCCACCGGCTCGCCGGCCACCAGCCATTGCCCGACCGTGCCCTCGACGCGATCGAGCCCGGCCAGCAGCGAATGATAGCCGTCGCCATGTTCGATGATCAATATTTGCCCGTAGCCCTTGAACGGGCCGGCAAACAGCACGCGGCCGTCGAACGGGGCGACGACTTGGGCGCCGGGGCGGGTCTCGAAGGTCAGGCCCTTGGAGGCTATGCCATAATCGTCATTCTCGCCGAACCGGCGCATGAGCCGGCCGCTGGCGGGATAGACCAGCGCGCCATGCGCGTCGCGGAAGGGGCGTATCCGCGGCGGCTTGCTCGGATCGGGTATGACCGGCGGCGGCGCCGTGACGATGACGCTCGGCGCCGCGCCGTCCGGCCGCTTCTGTTGCATTGCCATGAGCTGCTCGGTCTCGCGCCGCTCGGCCTCGGCGCGCTGCTCTTCCGCTTCGCGCTGGCGCGCAACTTCGGCGTCGTGCTCGCGCCGCGCCTCGTCCAGCTTCTCGATGAGCTGGCGCAAATCGGACGCCTGCGCCGCCAGCTGCAGCTGGCGCTGGCCGCTCTCGTCGGCGCCGTGCTGCGCTTCCTCTTGCAGCACCGCCTTGCGCGCAATCAGGGCGTCGAGCTGGGTCTGCTGCTGCTCGAGGCCGAGCCGTTCGGCGCGGTGGCGCGCCTCGTCCGAGGCGATCTGGCGGCGTACGGCGGCAAGCTCGTCGATCTCTTGGCTCAGTCGCCGCGCCTCGGCCTCGAGCGGCGGCACGGCGGCGCCCATCAGCACGGCCGAGCGCATCGCATCGACCGGGTTGCCGGGCGTCAGCGCCAGGCCCTCCGGCGGGTTGCGCGCCAGCCGTTCGAGCGCCATGAGGAGCTGCTGCTGCGCCGCGCGATGGCGCTTCAGCTCCGCCGCTTTCTGCGCCTCTTCGGTGTTGAGCGTGGCGAGCTGATCCTCGAGCGCGGAGAGCGCCGCCTCATGCTCTTGCGCCGCCTTGGCAGCGGCGATGCTGTTGGCGCGCAACGTCGCGATTTCGGCGGCGAGCGCTTCGGCCTGGCGGGCATATTCCGCCGCTTGCGTGCGGCTGTCCTCGAGCTGCTGCTGCACCGATTTGAGCTGCTGCTGCGGCGTGTCGTCGGCGCGCGCCGCCGCGCAAACCAGCAGGCCTGCCAGCAGCAGCGGCAGCGTTGCGAAGCGGAAGGGCTCAGGCCGTGGCACGCTCGGCGGCGCGGCGCAGAAGCGACCGGCCGGTCATGGCGGAAGGTTGCCGCAGCCCAAGCAGCTGCAGCAGGGTCGGCGCGATATCGGCAAGCCGCCCCTCGCCGAGGCCGGTCACGCCGGCCG
This sequence comes from Alphaproteobacteria bacterium, assembly GCA_030039975.1. Lineage (GTDB taxonomy): Bacteria > Pseudomonadota > Alphaproteobacteria > ATCC43930 > CGMCC-115725 > DAHUYF01. Next base: position 802 of record JASHUO010000667.1, on the reverse strand, counting down.
GCGGGTTGACCAGCACGAGCGGCACCGGGTTCAGCGTATGCGCGGTGTGCGGCTGGCCGGTGGCGGGATCGCGCATCATCTCGGCATTGCCGTGATCGGCGGTGATGAGCAGGCTGCCGCCGGCGCGCGTCACCGCCGCGGCGAGGCGGCCGAGACAGCGATCGACGGTCTCCACCGCCTTCACCGCCGCGCCGATATCGCCGGTATGGCCGACCATATCGGTATTGGCGAAATTGACGACGATGACGTCGAAGCGGCGCTGATCGATCGCCTCGACCAGCTGCTCCGTCACTTCCGGCGCCGACATCTCCGGCTTCAGATCATAGGTGGCGACCTTGGGCGACGGTATCAGGATGCGGCTCTCGCCGGGAAACTCGGCCTCGCGCCCGCCATTGAAGAAGAAGGTGACATGCGCGTATTTCTCGGTCTCGGCGATGCGCAGCTGCGTCAAGCCGGCGCGCGACACCACCTCGCCGAAGGTGTCGGCGAGATCTTCCGGCGGAAACAGCGTCTTCAGGAAGCGGTTGAGCTCGGTCGAATATTCGGTGAGGCCCAGCGCCGCGGCGGTTTTGACCACGCGCCCGCGCCGGAAGCCGGCGAAGTCGGGATCGAGCAGCGCCGCCAGGATCTCGCGCACGCGGTCGGCGCGAAAATTGGCGCAGAGCACGCCGTCGCCGTCGCGCATGCCGGCATAGCCGGCGATCACCGTCGGCAGCACGAACTCGTCGCTCTTCCCCGCGTCGTAGCCCTGCCGGATCGCCGCTTCGGGATCCGCCGCCTGTTCGCCTTCGCCCAACGCCAG
>JASHUO010000666.1 GCA_030039975.1 Alphaproteobacteria bacterium | reverse complement strand
GGGTAGTCACCGAAACGAAGCCTATTTCGCCGGATTGAGCTCTTTCCACGGATCCTTCGTCATCGGCAGCGTTTCGAACTCGATGTTGGCCAGACGGTCGCCCTGCTTCTCGACGCGGCGGATATAGATGTGCTGCACGATGTCGCGCGTCTCGGGATCGATCATGATCTCGCCGCGCGGGCTGTCCGGGTTCTTCCAGCCCTTGAGCGCCGCCATGATCTTGTCGGGATCGGGATTGCCTTGCGTCGCCTTGAGCGCCCCGAAGATCGCCGCCATGGTGTCCCAGCCGCCGACCGACATGAAGCCCGGCGGCGTCTTGTCACCGTATTCGCGCTTCCACGCGGCGACATAGGCCTTGTTGGCGGGGCGCGTCGCGGCGTTGGAATAGGTGCCGGCGGTGATCACGCCGAGCGGCTCCTGCCCCATGTTGGGCAGCTCCTCGTCCGGCACGATGTCCTGCGGACCGATGATCTTGATGCCGGCCGCGCGCATGCCGAGATCGTCATACGCCTTGAACAGCGCCGTCGCCTGCTTGCCGGAGGGCACGAAGATGAAGACGGCGTCCGGCTTCGCGTCCTTGACGCGCTGCAGGAAGGGAACGAAATCCGGATCCTTGACCGGGAAGGCGACGCTGTCGACGATCTGCCCGCCGGCATCCTTGAAGCCCTTGGTGAAAGCGTCCGCGGCTTCGTGTCCGGGCGCGAAGTCGCTGACGGCGATGTAGACCTTTTTGAGGCCGCCCTTCGTTGCCGCCCATTGACCGAACGGCAGGCATTCCTGCCACAGCGTGAAGGAGACGCGCGCGACATAGGGCGACAGCCGCGTCAAATTCACCGCCGCTGCGTTGCTGGAGATGGTCGGCACCTTGGCCTCGGCGCTGAGCGGCGCGATCGCCAGCGCATTCGGCGACCAAATGAGCCCGGCGATGAAATTGACATGGTCGCGGGTGATCAGCTCCTGCGCCAGTCGCTTGGCTGTCGCCGGGTTGAGGCCGGTATCGTCGCGCCGAATGAGCTCGAGCGTAACGTCCTTCGGCAGGTCCTTCTCGTGCTCCTTTATGTAGAGGCTCATGCCTTTGTCGATCTGATCGCCGAGCGAGGCCGCTGGACCGGAATAGGTCAGGATCACCCCGACCTTGACCGTCTCCGCTGCGCTCGGCTGCGCCGCCAGCGCCAGCGCGAGCGACGCCCCCAGCGCCAGAACGCCAAATTTGCCCGTCATCGCCCAGACCTCCCTATCCTGCCCGGCGGGTTCGACCCGCGGCCGTTTTCGCCGGCACTATACCGGTCGCCCTCGGCGCCGGGCAACTATCGGCAGGTTAAATTGTTTGATACCAATCTTATTTGCCAGTTCACGCCACCTTGACCAGCTGCTTGCCGAAATTCTCGCCCTTGAGCAGGCCGATGAAGGCGCGCGGCGCGTTCTCGAGACCCTCGGTTACGCTCTCGCGGTATTTGATCTTTCCGTCGCGCACGCCCTGCGCCAGCTCCTTCAGCGCCTCGGGCCAGCGCGCCATGTTGTCGGAGACGATGAAGCCCTGCAGCCTGATGCGCATGCCGACCGCCATCATCAGGTTCTGCACGCCATAGCGCTCCACCGCGTTGTATTGCGAGACCATGCCGCAGAGCGGAATGCGGGCGAAGGGGTTGCAGCGCACCAGCACGGCGTCGAGCAGCGGCCCGCCGACATTCTCGAAATAGACGTCGATCCCTTTGGGCGTAGCCGCGGCGAGCGCTTTCTGCCAGTCGCCGGCCCGGTGATCGATGCAGGCGTCAAAGCCCAGCTCCTGCACCACGAAGCCGCATTTCTCGGCGCCGCCGGCGACGCCGACGACGCGGCAATCCCGTGCCTTGGCGAGCTGGCCGACGACACTGCCGACGGCGCCCGAAGCGGCCGAGACCACCACCGTCTCCCCAGCTTTGGGCTGGCCGATGTCGTTGAGGCCGATCCAGGCGGTGACGCCGGGCATGCCGACGACACCGAGATAGGCGGAGACCGGCACCAGCGCCGGGTCGACCTTGCGCATATTGCTGCCGTCGGAGAGCGCGTAGCGTTGCCAGCCGACGCGGCCGGCCACCGTATCGCCCGGGCGGAACTTCGGATTGGCGCTTTCGACCACCTCGCCGACCACTTCGCCCTCCATCACCTGGCCGATCTCCACCTTGGCGGCGTAGGAGCGCTGGTCATTCATCCGGCCGCGCATATAGGGATCGAGCGAGAGATAGAGCGTCTTGACCAGCACCTGGCCGTCGCCGGGCTTCGGCATATCGCTCTCGACGATGCGGAAGTCGCTTTCCTTCACCCAGCCCGTCGGGCGGCTGGCAAGTAGCACCTGCAGGTTTTTCCCGGCCATGACGTCTCTCCCTTGACTGATCGGGTCGGGACCTACGCTAGAGCGTCTCGCCCTGACCACCAACGTCCAAATTGTAGCCTCGCGCAAGATGTGCCAGTTTAGGAACTCGATCCAAAATTGCGGCTGGTCGCGGCTGAAAGGCGGCCGCTTACGGAGCCGGCACCGAATGAAGCGGATATTTTATACCCCGGCCATTTTCGAACAAAGCACCCTGGCCGATGCAAAACGGATCATTCTTACGGTTCCGCCGGACATTTTGGATGATTTCTGGCAGCGCGCGACAAGGGCCACCGCTGATTTGATCCTCGAAGCACTGCTGCCGACGGAACAGAGCACGCTGCTGGATTTTGGTTGCGGCATCGGGCGACTCGCAAAAGAGCTGATCCAGCGGACCGGGTGCAAGATCGTCGGCGTCGATATCAGCGCCTCGATGCGCCGGCTTGCCGTCGAGTACGTCGCATCGGACCGGTTTTCTGCGATATCGTCTGACGAATTTGCGCGACTTGCGGCGAACAAAACCGCCGCATTTTCCGGCGCCTACAGCATCGTTGTGCTGCAACACGTCCTCGATCCGGCGACCGAGCTTCGCCGGATCGCCGCGACCTGCGCGGCGGCGGCGCCACTATTTGTCTACAACTGCATCAATCGGTGTGTGCCGACCAACTTGGGGTTTGCGAATGACGGCCAGGACATCGGCCGCCTCGCATCGGAAATCTTCGCGTTCAAGCAGGAGTTCGACGTGCCGCGCGACCTCCTCCTCTATCCCGATCGCGGACCAATGCCAGGCGAAATCGAGTCCCACTGGTTCAGATTGTTCGTAAACGAGCGGCGGGGCAGCGCGTAAGCCGCTTCGGCCCCGTCAAATCTGGCTAACCGCCGAGGCCCTTGACGAGGCTTGCCTCGTTGGCAAGCACGAAGCGGTCGAAGAGGCTGGTCTGCAGCGCGCGCAGCGCCGGGTCGCGGAAGAGGCGCAGGCGCGACGTCTGCGGCCGGCCGGCGACCGACCAGCTCGTCATCTCGACGCTGTGATGGCGCTCCCCGAACGACGTCGCGTGGATCACCATCACCGTTTGCTCTTCGCAGAACAGCTGGTCGCTGCGCCGCGTGAGCCGCGCCAGCGCCTCGCCATGCACGTTCCATTGCCGCGGATCGATCAGGCGCACGGCGCCGGGATTGCGCCAAGCCGTGATGTTGAACGCGTTCTGCTCCCAGAGAAAATGCTCATCGACCTCGAAGGTCGTCTTCTTCCAGTCCTTCAGCCAGCGGCGCGAGGTCACGATGAAGAAGCCCGAATTGAGATAGGGATGCTGTTGCGGCGCGATGCGCCATTGCGCCAGCAGCTCGCGAAACGGCCGCACATTGCCTCCACCGTGTTCGATCTCCTCCAGGAAATGCGCGATCTCGCGGCGCGGATCGTCGACGCAGGTGGCGAACGTCTGGCCGTCTTTCGCCATCTCGGCGACCAGCGCGGCGACCGGGGGGCGTGGATCGGCGAGCATGACCATATCGGCATCGACCCAGGCCGCGACCTCAGCTTCGCGTGGCAGGAAGTCGATGAGGGAGGATTTGTAATACCAGGGGTGGAGCGGCTTGCCGCGCGGCGGGGGAAGCGCGGCCAGCTGGCGGCGCTCTTCGAGAAAGCGCCGCTGCGGCGCGCTGAGGCCAAAATCGCATACCGCGATGGCGGCGCTCGCGCCGAGATCCTGGAAGGACTGCAACAGGATGAAGAGTTGTGCGAACATCCGGGAATCGGCCCCGGTCAGGAACTGAATGGCCATCCTCTCACCCTGCGGCGACGCGAGCGCGCCGACTTTGGGGAAGTGCTCGGCGGAAGGCAAGGGAAAGCCACCCCGTGACCGCCGCCGAGGCGGCGGCTATACTCGGCCGCGATGCGGTTGAACGGCTTCAAATAAACCGCCGCGGGAGGGATTACCATGCACCGGAAGACGAAGGACCGCTCTGCGACTGTTCGCGCGTCGTTGGCCCGCCGCGCGCTGATGCGGGGCGTCGGCGCCGGCTCGGTCGCGGCCTTGCTGGCGGCGTCGCAGAGCGGCGCCCGCGCTGCGGAGAATGGTCCCTTCCCGTCGCATCCGCGCTGGAAGTTTGTCTTCGTCAATCACGTCACCACCAACCCGTTCTTCGTCGCCTGCCAATACGGCATCGAGGATGCCTGCGCGTTGCTCGGCTGCGACTACCAATGGACGGGTTCGGAGACGTCAGACGTGGCGCAGATGGTCAATGCGATGAATGCGGCGATCGCCGCCAAGGCCGACGCGATCGCGGTTTGCATCGTCGATCCCAAAGGCTTCGATCGGCCGGTCGAGCGCGCGCTCGAGGCCGGTATTCCGGTCTTCGCCTACAACGCCGATGCGCCGCGCGGCAGCGACAACAAGCGCCTCGCCTATATCGGTCAGGATCTGTTCCTCTCCGGGCAATTGATGGGCGAGCAGATCGTCAAGCTCGTCGGCTCGGGCGACGTGGCGATCTTCATCGCAACGCCGGGGCAGCTCAATCTGCAGCCGCGGGTCGACGGCGCGATGGATGCGATCAAGCGATCGGGCGCCAAGATCAATGCGACGATGATCGCCACCGATCCGACCGTCAATGTCGCGCTGTCGAAGATCCGCGCCTACTATCTCGGCCACCAGGATATCCGCGGCATGTTCGGCACCGGCGGGGGCGACACGATGAACGTGGGTCTCGTCATGCGGCAATACGACCTGCCGAAAAAAGGCGTGCATGGCGGCGGCTTCGACCTGCTGCCGCGGTCGCTCGAAGCGGTTCATGACGGATTTCTCGATTTCGCCATCGACCAGCAGCCTTATCTGCAAGGTTTTTATACAGTGATGGAGATGTTCGCCTACAAAGTTTCGGGCGGACTGGTTGGACCGGCCAACATCAACACCGGGCTCAAATTCGTCACTAAGGCCGCGGTCGAGCCCTATCTCACGACCAAGACGCGCTACGAAGGCAGCGGCGCGGCGGCACAGATCGTCCCGCACAACGGACCGATCAGCGGCTGAGCTGCGCCGATGGCGATCCAGCCTGCCACCCTTTCGGCGCGCGGCGTCGCCCGCCGCGCACACGGCTTGCTGCTGCGGCCGGAAGCCGGCGTTTTCATTGTATCGGTCGTGCTCGTCCTCTATTTCCAGGTGGCCAACGCCAATTTCCTGACCGATGCCAATCTGCAAACGCTGTCGCAATTCGTTGCCGCGCCGGTAATCATCGCCTGCGGCGAGATCATGCTGCTGATCTGCCGCGAGATCGATCTTTCCGTCGGCCAGGTGTTCGCGCTGGCGCCTTTCGTCATGAGCGATGCGCATGCAGCAGGCCTGCCGGTGGTGGCGGCGATCCTGGTGGCGCTGCTGGTCTGCGCGCTGATCGGCCTGGCGATCGGCCTCATCACCATCTGGCTCGAGGTGCCGTCTTTCATCACCACGCTCGGCATGCTGTTCCTCGTCACCGGCGTGACCTTGACCATCTCGCGCGGCTTTCCCGCCAACACGCCCGGCGGCCCTTTGCTTACCAACATTCTCGGCGGCTGGGGTTATGCCGAGATCGTCTGGGCGCTGATCGCGGTGGCGATCATGCATGTCGTCCTGCGCCATACGCGCTGGGGGCTGCACACCGTTGCGATCGGCGGCAATCTCACCGCCGCCGCCGAGGCCGGCATCGCCATCAACCGCATCAAGATCGGCAATTTCGTCCTCACCAGCACGCTGGGGGGCCTCGCCGGGCTGTTGGAGGCGTTCCGCATCGGCTCGACCGACCCGTTGGCGGGCGGCAGCACCATCATGTTCCTGGGTGTGGCCTCAGGCATCATCGGCGGTACCGCGCTCGGTGGCGGATCAGGCACGATCATCGGCGGGCTGGTCGGCGCCATACTCCTCGGCGTGTTGCAGGATGGCTTCACCTTGCAAGGGATCAACGCCTTCACCTTCGACATCATCATCGGCGCGGCGATCCTCATCGCGATGATCGCCAATATCCGCATTGCGCGGCGGCGGCAGCGGGGTGGGGAATGAGCGATGTCGCGGAAGCCATTCGCGCCGAGGCGCTGACCAAGCGTTTTGGCAGCGTGACCGCGCTCGCCGGCGTGTCGATCGCGCTGAAGCGCGGCGAGACCCTGGGCATCCTCGGCGACAACGGTGCCGGCAAGTCGACCCTGATCAAGATCCTGACCGGTTATCACCAGCCGGACTCGGGGCAGCTCTTCGTCGACGGCAAGCCGGTGCGCCTCGGCTCGGTCGACGAGGCGCGCGCCTTCGGCATCGAATGCGTCTATCAGGATCTGGCGCTCGTCAACGGCCTCAGCGTCTACCACAACCTGTTCCTGAACCGCGAGCTGCTGCGCCCGGGTCTGCTGCGGCTGCTCGACCATGCGGCGATGCGCCGGCGCGCTGCCGAGGCACTGGCCGAGATCGGCGTCAACGTGCCGTCGATCGAGATCGAGGTTGGAGCACTGTCGGGCGGACAGCGTCAGGCGATCGCGGTGGCGCGCGCGGTCTGTTCCAAGGCGCGCATCCTGCTGCTCGACGAGCCGCTGGCGGCGATGGGCGCGCGCGAAGCGCAGCAGATCATCCGGCTCATTGAGCGGCTCAAGGCGCGCGGCGATATCGCGATCGCGATGATCGCCCATAATTACGCGCAGACGCTCGAAATCTGCGACCGCGTGATCTTGATGCAGCACGGCTGCGTCACCTTCGAAAGCGCGACGGCGGCGACCTCGGCCGCGGAGCTGCTCGAGATCGTGCGCCGTGAATACCGGCAGCGCGCCTGAGCTGACTCTAGGTGAAAAAGGGATGGGGGGATGAAGGGAGATGAAGGGAGATGAAGGGGATAAGAAAAAGGCGCCTTCGGCGCCCTGATTTTCATCCCCCCATCTCCAATCATCCCCTTCTCCCCTTTTCATTGACCGCTAACCCGGCGTACTGCGTGCGGTGAAGTCGCCGGTGGTGATGCATTCGCGGTAGTGGTCGAGCGCCCAGCGCACCGAGGGGAAAGCGAGCTCTTCCCACGGGATTTCTTCCCAGGCGAAGAGCTTCACCTCGAGGCTTTCCGCGCCCGCGGCGAATTCGGGCGCCTCGAGATGGGCGCGGTAGATGATCTGCACCTGGCTGATGCGCGGGATGTCGTAGATGGCAAGCAGCCCGTCGATGAC
>JASHUO010000665.1 GCA_030039975.1 Alphaproteobacteria bacterium | reverse complement strand
TGTCTGCAAAGCGCGCCGTGCATCGATTGCCGACCGAATCGCGTCGGCGAAGCGACGCTAAGTCAGCGTCTCAGATTGCGATCCGCGCTACACGTAACGAAAGAAAAGCTCCGCTCGGCGGGGGGCGCCGAGCGGGGCTAGTCAGGACTCAAGTACGAAGCGCGATCAACCTAGCGTCGGAAGCCGGTAGTGGGTGAGTCAAAGAAAAGCCCCGCGCGAGGCGGGGCAGGGTTCTCGACAATGAAAGCGAGACCGTACTTCGGGACTCGGCGAGCAATGGTGAGTCAAAGAAAAGCCCCGCCGGAGCGGGGCAAGTAGCGATCATCGAGACGGTGGCCTATGCCGCGCTGCTGACTGATGTCTCGTAGATCGCTCGGTCGACCTCCGTTATCTGATCCGCCAGCTCGTCGAGCCGCGCAGTGACCGCGATCAAACCAGAGCTCTCGGCGTTATCGAGGCACCGCGCAAAGCGATCATCGTACCATGCCAGCTGCGCATCTCTTTGCGTCGTGCGCTTCACATAGCCCGTCGCTTCCCGGCCGCGCGTAGGCAGACTAAGGCGCTCGTCCTCGATCGCGACAAAAATCTCGATGAGCGCCAGCTCGCTCTTAGCGACGCGTTCGATGGCTTGGCGAGTGATCGGCTCACCGATCTTGCGGAACCAGATGCCAAGCGAAACACCGCGCTCATCGAAGAGCACGGGGACGAGCCTGCTGCCCCACGCCGCGCGAATCGCCTCCTCCTCCTCCGCTGCGGCCTTGTAGAGCACCTTGAGGCGGCCGCGCTCGGCGGTGAGCACTGACAGCCGGTCGCCTGCCGTGTCCTCTGCGACGAACGCGCTGGCGCCGACGGTCGGGATCATCGTCGCTGCGATAGCCGCCACGCCGCAAAGCACGCTGCGCCGGGTTGTGCGGTTAATGGCGCGCCTCCCTTGCTCTGAGACTGGCATACGGTTGCCAAGTCAACGCATACAGTTGGCAAATGGATGAGTCGTTGCTTAGCCCCGAGCAATGCAGAGCGGCCCGCGCTTTGCTGGCATGGCCGCAGGAACGCTTATGCGTAAAGGCCAAGGTGGCGAAGCGGACACTACAGCTGTTTGAGCTCAGCCGGCGCAAACCCTATGCCGACACGCTGGCGGCGCTGCGGTCTGCGCTCGAAAAGGCAGGCGTCGAGTTCATCCCGGAGAATGGTGGCGGCGCGGGTGTCCGTCTGGCGAAGCGAAAGGGCAAGCGATGATGATTGTGGTGATGAAAAGCTGCTGCCAGGCTCATACGTGAGGCTGCTTCGCGGCGGCGGCGAACCCGGTGTGCGGATGGCAAATACCCATAGCGAACCTTGCCGCCCGGGCCGTGTTAGGCACCTCCGATGCAAGCGCGGCCCGACCGTGTCATACTTGGATCCATGGAAGCCACGTACCGCATCATCAGCCGAGCGGACGGGACCTTCGCTGTGGAGAGGACGGAACCCGGGAAGGCGCCCGTTATCACCGGTCACTTCAAGACCGAAGACGAGGCACGCGCTCACGTCGCAAATCTGAAGAGACGGCCTCCCAATACAGACTGAGCTTTCCTATGTGGGATGCGCCTGAGTCCGGCGGCGACGCATCGTCAGGACCACGGCGCGCCCGAGTTGGCGGCTGCCGGTCCCGGGAAACAAAGAACCACAGCAGGCCGCCCCGCCGCCCGCTCAAGGAATCCGATCTATACGACGATATTCTGAGAAGAAGAGGGCGTCCCATTTTGGGAGGAAGAGGTCGGCACGCCAGATGTCGTTGTCGTCTGCGTCGTTCCGTTCGCGTAGGTGATAACTGTGGTCGTCATACCATTGGGCGAAGTCGTGCTGGTCTCGCTCACGATTGTCGACGATGACGAAGACGACGCTCCGCCGCCAGAACCGCCGCCACCCACACCGCCGACTCCTCCGGCGGCTCCGCCCTGGCCGCCCTGCGCCGGCGCCGTCGATTGCAGCGCAGAGAAGGTCTGCTGCGCCGAGGAGATGTTGCCGGATTGCAGCGCGCTGCCGATCTGGTTCAGCGCTTGGGTGAACGGGTTGCTCTGACCGTTGGCGCCGCCCGACGGGAAGTTCTGACTGACGAACTGACTGAGCGTCGAATAAGCCTGCTGCGCCGCACTCAGATTGCCCGATTGGAGTGCCTGCCCCAGTTGCTGGAAATCGTTCTTGAACTCGGTGATGAGCTGGCTGTTTGGCGGGCTGAGACTCGCCTGTGAAGAACTCACGCTACTTATAGACATCGGGAGCTCCCATGTTACCGGAGGTAGCCCCGCGCGCCGTTCCCTTGAATGCTATGCATTTAGATTGGGTTAACCGCCAGTCCGGCGCGACCTCCGCGACGCCGGCGAGCCCGCGGTCGAGGTGGCGATCCAGTCGCCGCAGTCGTAGGCCGACTACGACAGCGCCGCCGGTTTCGCGCTGACGAGGCGGAGGTGTTTGACGAGAAGGCGAGGGAGAACGAGCGGAGGCGTGGCGGCGATGGGAAGTCTGCCGCCTACAGATCGGGTTTGACAGATATGTCTAACCGATCGATGACGCTCCCCTCCACGGCAGAACGAACCCGGCAGTTCGCCCGTTTGCCTCATTACCAGTGAGGGGAACGCCATGAAATCAATCGCATTCACGCTATCTGCGATCGGCCTTACCATGCTTGCTCTGAGCGGCTGCGGCAGCAATGCACTCAATCAACCGGAGCCCGGTCAGACGCCAACGGCCGCAGCGGCTCCTGGTCAGAATACTGCGGGCGCTCCACTCGTCCCAGCGAATAACCCGCCGCCCGGACCTGCCACGCAGCAATGGCTTCACTGAAAGCGAGGCCAGTCGGTTGGTTCTTGCGGATCATTTGAAGCCGAAGGACTCGGCGGCTTAGGGTCGGAAACCACCAGACGCGGCCGTCCAGCGCGATCCCGGCGCCGCGCGCGAAGCGCTGGCCTCGATGCGCCCGCTCTGCCGCCGGCTGACGGCGGCGGCAGAGGCTGCGCAAATTTGTGCACCCGGCTAGCACCTTGGGCTGGTTTATGGCGTAGCCGCGCGAGTCACCGCTGTTGCTGTTGCTGCCGCTGGATCAGGTCTTCGACGGTGGTATTTGGCGGGATAGGTCTCTCAGGCTCGGCGGGCTTGCGGCCATGTTGAAGGATCGCCTGATAGCAGCCATCGCCGTGCGGATATCTCAGACGTTGCTGGTACTCAGCCTCGCCCAAAGCGTCGATCGCTGGCCGCAGATCAGCGCCACAATAAGTTTTGTCGCCGATCTTCCCACACATCTCATATGCGCCATTCCATCGGTCGAGGCGCATGTACAAGCCTCCACCCACGTCCCGCACGATCTCGTAATGATTCGTCACCAGGATCGCGCCGGCGATGGCGAGCGCCGCGAGGGCAACGATGACGACGCCTGCTATCCGCAGCATGTGCTTGGTCCTCTCGGCGTGTCGGCGGCGACTATACCGCGGGTGATTAAGCTCTCCTACGCCGACTCGCGGAGCCGCCCTCGTAGGCGCCCGCCGCCTCGAGGATCGGCGTCACCGTGACGCAGGAGCCGCCGTCGTGGGAACCGCCAATATGACAGCGGGGTTGGCGATACGGGGGCATCCAGTTGAGCCCGTACACCAGCATGCGTGCGCGCGCGCGGATTGGGGGGTGCATGCCGAAAAGATCGCTCGCCGGTCTGATGCTGCTCGCGCTCGTCGGGGTCTACGCGATTTGCCGCTGGTTCTTCGGGATCGCGGTTACGGTCTTCGACTCCCGAGTGTCGGGCTGGCTCGTCGTTGCTGTCGGTGTTCTGCTCTCCGCCTGGGTCTTCATGACCGTGTCCACAGTCCTCGCCCCCGGCGATGAGGACGCGCCGTAGTTTGCCGGGCCTGTGCGAGCCGCACGCGCACCCCCGGCTTGAACTTCACCGCGCAACTCCTCTGAACGGAGATCAGCATTGCCGAAATGAGCTTGGTCGCTGATGATTGGTGCGGCGCACAATAGAGCGGGGACGATGCCGGAGTCCGTGCTTCTCATGCTTGACGATGCTCGCGCCCATCGGGAGCGAGCCGAGCGAGCCCGATGGCTCGCCAAACACACCCTGGCGCGGGACGCCGTTAGGAATCTGCTGCACTACGCCGCGGAGCTTGAGCGGGTGGCTATTGAGACCGAGGGGCGCGCCTGCGAGCTGGCCGATACGATCGCCGACACGAAGGTCTTGGGCACCGAGATAAAGAAGTTGGTTGAAGAGACGCGAACGCCGCTTCAGCAGAGCAAGGCGCACACCAAGCCGCAAGAATAGCTGGCGATTACTTCCGCGACTCCTCCAACAGCCCCTCCAACTCCGCAGCCCTGACTTCGCAGTCCTCGGCGGCCTCCGTCATCTTGTCGGCGATGAGCAGATTGTCGGCCGCGCGATGTGCTGCCGCCAGGGGTCGGTATTCGCGGGCATGCTGTTTTAGATTCGCGATCTCGGCCTCGATGGCCTCGATGGTTTTCTCCATCGGCGTTCCCTTTCCCCCAGGGTTGCCGCGATCATTGTAGGCCGTCTCCGGCGTCGACCGTCAACTCGTCCCCGCAGTCCCGCTGGCGTCGCCACCATCTTGTCATGGCGATCCCTTTGCGGTGGCGTGGGACCGCGGCGCCGCTCAGTTCAAGCTGCGCGGTCCCGCGCGCCTCGGCGCCACGATCGCTATCAGGGCTTTCCCGGTCTGCTGGCAAAACCGCAGCATGGCCGCGTCCTCGGCGCTCTGGTTCAGCTTGACGAGACGGTGCAGAGTCGCGAGTTGGAGGAAGGTCGCCTCCGCCGCTTCGCCGCCATGGCGGGCGAGCATGGAAACAGCCATCAGCCAGGGTCGGCGATCCATCGACCAAGCCTACAGGATCAGCCTTACCATGCTGTAAACAGCGCCCAGCCGCCGGTCGGACGAGCGCTCGCCGCTGGCGCTCGGCCGGTAATCGGTGATTAAGCGCCGGGTGGCACGCTGAGGAAGCGGAGGCTTCCATGCGTTCGCTGAAGCGACTGGCCGTTGCCGTGGGAGAAATCGGCGCCGCAGCCGTAATCGGCGGGGCCATGTTCTTCTACTGGTTCGGCGCGGAGCAGCCTCTTAGACCGCCCGGATGGCTCTGCGAAGAGGTATCCGAAGGGTACACCCGCTGCTCTGCCGCGGCCGGCTGGCACTTCGAGGAGATTCCCGGCGTCGGTCGCGCGGCCATCCACGACATCACCAGAAGCCCTGCCGATCGCCAGCGCGACATCGACTTGGCGAGTGGCTGGCGGCACCTCGACAACGACCAGCGCCGAGCAATTCTCGACGGAAAGGCGTCGATCTACGACTTCCTCGACTTTGAAGAGGTCGACCTCAAATAGGGGCGCCGATCTCCGGTCGAACTCGGCTGGGGCGAGGCGCTGGCTCTGGGCGCGGGCCCTGCGCCAGCTCAGCGCCCGAGCGAAGCCGAGCGCGAAGCCCTATCAAGGCATGTCGATGTGCGTCGGCTGATAGGGTGCCGGCGTGAATGTCGGTGTATCGGGTGACGCCGTCGAAGCAGCAGCCCGGCGCGCTGCAGTCCGTTGCCGCTGCATGGCATTGGCGCGCCGGCTCAGGTCGTCAAACTCTGATTTCGCCTGCTCCGCCGTGATCTCGCCGGTATCCCATCGGGCGGCGATATCCTCACGCTTGGTGGCATAAGCGCTCGCAATATCGGGATCGACATGCCCCTCGGAGATATAGCGCGCGACGATGGTCGGATTGGCGCAGCGCTCAGCGGCGAGGTGTGTGGGCTCGCTCGAACATTGCGCGCGTATCTGTTCGGCCCAGGGCCGGAGATCGGGCGACGGCCGCTGAGCGGGCGGTGGCGGTGCGGCGCAGCCGGCGAGCAGCGCAATGGCCAAAAGCGCCAAGGTGCGTTCCATGACGGTCTCAGGTTGCCACCTCTTGGCGTTGCGCGGTAGCGCGGCATTACGCCACGACCGCCGTGAGGCGGCTGGGGCGCATCACACGCCTCACCCCGGTCGCTCCCGCCGCACCTCCCTGGCCGGCTTGTCGGCCCGCATCCCCTGATAGCTGACCGCGCGCAGTAGCCCGTCCGCCGTCTGCGTCAGATATGTGACCTCGCAGACCAGCTCCGGCCGGAGCCAATGCACGCGCGAAAGCTCGAGTGGCGATCCGAACCGCGTCGTCCGCGGCGGCGGAGCATCGAGCGGCATCTCCGAAACGCGGAGCGGTTGCAGCAGATCATAGACGCGGCGCAGCTCGGCATCCGAGAAGCCGGTGCCGGCGCGTCCGGCGTAGACCAACCTCCCGTCATCGTCGTAGTAGCCGAGCAGCAACGCGCCGAAATACGGCCGTGAGCCCTCGGGCTCGCTGTAACCGATGACGCACAAACTCTTCGCGGTTTAAGCACTTGGATTTCCGCCACAAGCCACGATTGCCCGGCACATAGGGCGCGTCGACCCGCTTCGAGATGATGCCCTCGGCCTTGGCTTTGCAAGCCGCATCCAAGATGCGCTTGCCGTCGCCGATGTGGTGCCCGCTGTATTGGATCGACGCCGGCGCGCCTTTGAACAGCGCTTGCAGCCGCCCCTTTCGATCCAGAAGCGGCGCCGCGTCATGTCCTTTCCATTGAGGTAGAGCAGATCGAACGCGAAGTAGATGAGGCCGCCGGTGCTGCGGGAATCCGTCGCGGCCTGTAATTCGGCGAAGGATGTCGTGCCGTCGG